>NZ_RXXX01000022.1:0-42935 GCF_011006755.1 Anoxybacillus sp. MB8 | reverse complement strand
TTCATCTATTTTACTTACATATCGGAAAGGTTCCTGATTATACCAAATCAGGAACCTGTCTTTTTTTCTCCCACAAACATTTTACTCATACTTTTATGAAAAAGGAAAAGCACATATCACACGTTGTGACTGTGCTTTGACTGCTTATTTTTCCCTTTTACGCATAATATTCATAATGACGTTCGCTGTTTCTTCGACTGCTTTATTTGTCACATCAATGACTTCGCAGCCCATTTTTTTTACGATCCCCTCAAAATATTGCAGCTCTTCTTTAATGCGATCAATGTTTGCATAAATGGCACGGTCATCTAATCCGAGCGATTTTAACCGCTCACGACGAATTTCATTTAGCTTCTCTGGACTAATTTTTAAGCCAAAACATTTTTCAGGCGGTACTTGAAACAATTCTTCAGGTGGATCTACTTCTGGAACGATCGGTACGTTCGCCACTTTAAATCGTTTATGGGCTAAATATTGTGATAACGGTGTTTTTGACGTGCGCGATACACCAACTAAAACGATATCCGCTCTTAAAATACCGCGTGGATCTCGCCCGTCATCGTACTTGACCGCAAACTCGATCGCTTCGATTTTTCGGAAATAGTCTTCATCTAATACGCGAATAGGTCCAGGTTCGCAACGTGGCTCCATTTGTAATAACTTTCCCATTTGCTCAATAAGCGGTCCGATAATGTCGTATACAGGCACTCCTTCACGTGCCGCTTCAGCTAATAAAAATTGACGCATTTCTGGTACAACTAACGTAAATACAATGATGCCGCGATTCATTTTTGCTAAAGCGACGACTTCCGATAACGTCTCCACATCTTCGACATAAGGAACACGTCGAAATTGAACGAGCGCCCCTTGAAACTGGCTCGCTGCTGCTTTTACAACGAGTTCGGCCGTCTCCCCTGCTGAGTCGGATACGACGTATACGATTTGACTCATGATTTTCCCCCTTTAAAGCACGTCTTCATTCGCTAACGCGACAAGCACCTTCGTCATATTCGTTTTCGTGATGCGCCCGACGACTTCGTACCCTTTGTCCACCTTTTTAACGACGGGCATCGCATCAATTTGTTTTTCAATTAATTTTTGGGCGACATCAATAAGTAAATCATCTTTTTCGCAAAATGTAATATTCGGCATGCGTGTCATAATAATATTGACAGGAATAGATGTCAACTCTTGTTTTCCGATGCTCGCGCGCAACAAATCTTTGCGTGACAATGCCCCAACAAGCAACGATTCATCATCTACAACAAACAACGTGCCAACATCTTCTAAAAACATCGTGACAATCGCATCATAGACGCTTACGTTTTCGTTAATGACAACAGGAATGGACTGATAATCGCTCACTTTCATTTTTTTAATTTTATCAGCAAGCAACTGTGTCCCCGTTTTTCCTGTATAAAAATAACCAACACGAGGTCTTGCCTCTAAGTATCCAGCCATCGTTAAGATAGCTAAATCAGGCCGTAACGTCGCCCGTGTTAAATTGAGCTTTTCAGCAATATGCTCACCTGTAATCGGCCCGTGGTCTTTGACGATTTGCAAAATTTGTTCTTGACGTTTATTGAGTTCGATTGTCGCTCACCACCTTACAATAGGCTACACTATACAATAGGCTACACTATAAGACCATATTATAATTCATCTTTATATTTTTGCAAACAAAAGTGGGAAGCGGACAACATTATATTTGTCCGCTTTCACCTTTTAGCGTATGGAGCTGCTGTAAAAAACGTTTCGTCTTCAGCGAAAGGCCCGAATATTCATCGTAATAAGCTGAAATAATCGTTTGTAATTGTTTTTTCGTTTCCTGCTTGACAGCGATTTGACCGATGCGAGACAAATCAACGTAGTAAAATAGGCGAAGTAATTTTAACACCGATGGAGTCATCGGGATGCGGTGTGGATCGTGCTCAAAACAACGGTGGCAAAGAAATCCTCCGTGTGCAATTGAAAAGGCAAACGTTCCTTCTTTTTCTCCACAAATAGCACAGCCATCTAACTTCGGATATAATCCGAATGCCGGAAGCAATTTCATTTCATATATGTACGTTAATACTTCGGCATCGAGCCCTTCATTCATATACGTCAATGTTTGTAAAAGAAGTTCAAATAAATACGGATTTGGTCGTCTTTCTTCGGTTGCTTTATCTGTCAATTCAACAATGTACGAGGCATATGCTGTTAAAAAAATGTCTTCGCGTATATGACGCATCGTCGAAAGCAATTCCCCTTGATGCAAACTACCAACACCGCGACTTTTTTGAACGAGGTATATGCCGTATGTAAATATTTGCGTAACAGAAGAAAGGCGGCTGCTTGGCTTTTTCGCTCCCCTTGCCATTGCAGCAACCTTCCCCCATTCGCGTGTAAATATCGTCACAATTTTATTCGTCTCTCCATAGTCAATCGTTCGAATAACAATGCCTTCACATTTTTCAAACATATAACATAACCTTCCAAAGTTAAAGGACGTGATAATCTCTTTCCGTTATATGATACGTGGAATCGCCGGCTTGCTCTTGCGTTTCGCGTTCTAGCTCCTTAAACAAAAGATACGTGTCAATATTCCCTGTTTGGCTGAACAATTTCCAGGTAAAATCGAGCATCGAACCACACCTTTCTCTCGTTAGTTGACGGTGATTGAGCAGCTCACTTGTAGTTTGCCCTTTTTGCGCTGTCGCAATGTCTTTTAAAATTTTACAGCATTAATACTCATCTTCACGATAGCCAAGGTCTCGCAACTGTGCCATTTTATTGCGCCAATCTTTTTGTACTTTTACCCATAATTCTAAAAACACTTTTGAACCGAGTAGCGCCTCAATATCCGCGCGCGCACGTTGACCAATTTCCTTCAACATTTGACCGCGCTTGCCGATAATAATTCCCTTTTGCGAATCACGCTCAACGATAATGGTCGCTGCAACATATACCGTATCGCCATTTTCGCGACGTTCAATCGAATCAATCACAACAGCAATGGAATGTGGCACTTCTTCTCGCGTCAAATGGAGCGCTTTTTCACGAATAAACTCAGCAATGATAAATCGTTCAGGATGATCGGTTATTTGATGCGCTGGATAATATTGCGGTCCTTCAGGCAAGTAATGTTTAATTTGTTGCAACAACGTTTCTACATTGTTGCCTTGCAACGCTGAAATAGGGATGACTTCGGCAAACGAATGGAGTGAGCGATATTGCTCAATGAGCGGCAATAAATCGTCCGGGTGCACTTCGTCAATTTTATTAATGACTAAAAACACCGGTGTTTGTACTTGTTTTAAACGTTCAATAATAAACTCATCACCGCGACCGAGCCCTTCTACAGCATTTACCATAAATAAAATTAAATCAACTTCTTGCAACGCGCTTTGCGCTACTTTTACCATAAAATCGCCAAGCTTATGTTTCGGTTTATGAATGCCCGGCGTATCAATAAAAACGATTTGCGCGTCATCTGTTGTGTACACACCTTGAATTTTATTGCGCGTCGTTTGCGGCTTATCGCTCATAATTGCAATTTTTTGCCCGATGACGCGATTTAAAAATGTAGATTTTCCTACATTCGGTCTTCCGATAATTGCTACGAATCCTGATTTATATCCTTCTCGAATCATACAAACCTCCATCGCATAAAGTATGCTTGCTTTTTATTTTACCAAAATATGAACGCGATTTCACTACTATTTATGAAAATGTAAAGAATTTTTAAAAAATACATACATATAAGGAAAGAAAATGGAAATCCCTATGATCACGGATATAAAAGCAAACACAAGTACAGCGCCAGCTGCTAAATCTTTTGCT
Source organism: Anoxybacillus sp. MB8 (assembly GCF_011006755.1). Taxonomy (NCBI): domain Bacteria; kingdom Bacillati; phylum Bacillota; class Bacilli; order Caryophanales; family Anoxybacillaceae; genus Anoxybacillus; species Anoxybacillus sp. MB8. The sequence goes on along the minus strand of NZ_RXXX01000022.1, from coordinate 39,110 downwards.
TCTTTCGCTAAGGGTCGATACTCATCCGTCACTAAATCAACCGTCCGCTCTATTGCGCTATTGACGATTTCTAAACTCATCACTGCTCCAATCGTCAAAAGCAACACAAGCCATTCCATTTTCGAGATACGAAATATCGCTGCAGCAACGATGACTGCTATCGTTGCTGCGAAATGAATGCGCATATTTCGCTCATGACAAATAGCAATGCGAATGCCATTTAAAGCATATAATACGCTAGCGACAAATCGCTTCCAACGCATCATCGATCATCTCGTTAAGCCAAATTGTTGTAATATGAGCTCTTGTTTCGTAAACATCTCTTTTTCTTCTTCTTCTGTTTCATGATCATAGCCAAGCAAATGTAAAAAGCCGTGCACCGCTAAAAAACCGAGTTCACGCATAAAAGAATGACCGTATTGCTCCGCCTGCTCGCGCGCTTTCGGCACAGAAATGATAATATCCCCAAGCACAGGTGGTACATCTACACCGACAATTTCAATCTCTTCTTCGCCCATTTCTTCAAGGGCGAACGAAATGACATCTGTCGGCTGGTCTTTTCCACGATAATCGCGATTTATTTCGCGAATTTTTTCATTGTCAACAAACGTAACGCTCACCTCTGCACCATCTGGCACACGTTCTTCCTTTGCCGCATGTTGCAATAGTCTTTCAATCAGTTCCACTTGCTCTTCTGTTATCTCATTTGTTTCATCCATAAAGTCAATCACTAACATAAATTCTCCCTCTTTCTTTTGTTAAAGTGCAAAAAGGACCCACATCAACATGGGTCGCATTTACATTCCAGCATCTTCGTATGCAGCGATAATTTTACCGACGAGAGGATGGCGTACAACATCAGCTTGCTCCAAAAAGACGAATGAAATTCCGCTTACATTCGTCAAAATGTCTTTTGCAATCGCAAGCCCAGAACGAACTCCTTTCGGTAAATCGACTTGTGAAATATCGCCGGTAATCACCATTTTCGAGCCGAAACCGAGACGTGTTAAAAACATTTTCATTTGCGAAGGCGTCGTATTTTGCGCCTCATCTAAAATGACAAACGCATCATCTAACGTTCGCCCGCGCATATATGCAAGCGGAGCAATTTCAATCGCACCGCGCTCAATTAATCGTTGGGTATGTTCATGACCAAGTACGTCATGAAGCGCATCATAAAGTGGGCGTAAATACGGATCGACTTTTTCCTTTAAATCCCCCGGCAAAAAGCCTAAATTTTCCCCTGCTTCCACAGCTGGACGCGTCAAAATAATTCGCTTGACTTGTCCGTTTTTTAACGCTTGTACAGCCATCACAACCGCTAAATATGTTTTTCCCGTTCCTGCTGGACCAATGCCGAAAATTAAATCATGGCGCTGGATGGCAGAAACGTATTGACGCTGACCGAGCGTTTTGACGCGAATCGCTTTCCCTTTTGCATTTTTTCCGATTTCTTCATTGTACAATTCAATAAAATAAGAAATCGTTCCATTTTTAGCCATTTTTAGCGCATAAAGCACATCACGCTCGCTAATGACAATGCCTTTGCGAATAACAAGCAACAAATGACGCAACAACTCATCAACAAGCTCAATATGTTGTTTGTTTCCTGACACGCTTAACGATTCTCCACGCGTCACAATCGACACACCAAGTTCTTGCTCAATGCGCTTTAAATGAACATCATGCGTACCGAACAAAGCGAGCGCTTCATCTGCATTTTGTACGTTAAGGTGAATCGTGACAAACTGTTCCGACATTCCTCAGTCTCCTTGAATAATTGGTTGTGGTATCGCAATGTTTTCAATGACTTGGTAATGCATTTCTACTTTTACTTTACCATTCTCCTTCGCCTCATGCAAAACTTTTTCACCTTGAATGTTCGCATCCGCAGGTAGTTGTCGCTTTAACTGCTCACGCGCAATTCGTTTCGCTACCGCTTTTGCTTGTTCGTACGAATATTCACGAACAGCGATTTCTTTTTCACGCCACACGACTTTTTCATAAACAATCGGTAACGTCCATGTGAAAAAGCGGAACGTTTTTTCATCTACTTGTTTTTCAAATTGTGAAAACTGCTCTTCATGATCCCAGAAAATCGGGATTTTCCACGACCAAAAACGAACGTAATGTGTTTCACGCTTTTTTCCCGTCAACATATAAAACGTCGTTTTGATCGGAACAGCAACAGTAGACTTGTACCACGTTTCGCCTAAAATTTGACCGCGCGCTGGCACGATCTCTGTTTGCCCTTCTTTCCCAATAAAGCCGGAAACGAGTAATTGTCCCGGAACGACATGATCATTCACTTCTACCACCGCTTGACCTTGTTCAACAAACATGTACGTAATGACGGCTTTTTTCTTCGCAACAAGATGCTGGGGTGTATTCGATTTCGTTTCTGTCGGCTGCTTTTTTTCAACGACTTGACAATATAACGTCGTCCCGCGCCACTCCACACCAATCCACGTAATCGCATCTATCTTGTTGGTTAGCGTTCGTTGAATCGCTTCAGGAGGTGGAGTAACAAATTGCAACGCACCGCGCTCAACCCCTATTTTTTTCAATTCCTGCCTAACGGTATGTTCGACTTCTGGATTCGCCCCTGTGACTTCAATGCGCCAAATCATGTTAGATAATATAAACACGATACATATAAATGTAACGACTCCGATAACGATGCCGCTATTTTTCCACGATGCTTTTAGCCAAAACGGCGCCCCCCGACGATCGAGAACATATAATTTACAACCGCTTTTTCGCATCGCCGCTCGCACATGATGAATGTCGCGAAGGAGCATATGGCATGTTAGCGAATCGTCCCGCTCTCGCCTGACGTTCCATACATATATCCCACGGCGTGTAAATTCATTTAATAACCGCTCTAATCCTTTTCCAACAATACGTACTCGCAAATTCCCAGTCAGCTGATGCACCCATTCGTTTTTCACACCCGCCCCCCCTATTCTTCCAAATATAAAACTTGACTAATTTTCCCCTCGAGCAAAATTTCTTCCGGCAAAATCGTTTTAATGCTAAACGATTCCCCTTTGACAAGCAGCTGCCCGTTTTTTAATAACAAACGTAGTTCGCGATCTGTAAACAGAAGCAAACCGCGATGATTTTCTATGTAGATATGAATATGTCCAATCATCGTAATACGGGGGAGGTCAGCGACAACATCCGCAGGTAGTTCCATTTGATTCGTTAACCATTGTCGCATTTTGCTTTTCCACTTTCCGATCATAAACAAAACCCCCTTTCATCTCATATGTATGAGTGAAACGGGGGTTGTAGCACTTATTTTCTACCAAACGGACGCTTTGCCCGCGGTGGACCGAGCACTTCTGAAAAAATCACGCCTTGCACAAGCGGGTGTTTAGGTAATTTTCTCCTCTCCACTCGTTGCTCTTCCGTTCGTTGTGACACAATCATTTGCTCTTGTTCTTTCTTTATCGATCGTCTCGTTCGTGGTTCCACTTCGGCCATCACAACTGGTGATTTCTGTTCTTGTTGTTGTTCTTGTTGTTGTTTTCGTTCAATCGTTTCTTCTCCCACTTTCATTCGTTTTCCAATCCATGAAATAAATGATACTAAAATGAAAACGACAAATATGTTGTTTAGGAGCCATTCAATTAGCGCCATCATGTATTCCTCACTTTTTCTCGTCATCCGGATGTTGTGTCAATTTTCCGATGGAATCGCGCATGTTTGTATCTGCCATAATGTTTTTTAAGTTCATGTAATCCATCACGCCAAGTTTGCCGGAACGGAGTGCTTCCGCCATTGCAAGCGGCACTTGCGCTTCGGCTTCCACGACTTTCGCCTGCATTTCTTGCACGCGCGCTTTCATTTCTTGTTCAAGCGCAACGGCCATCGCCCGACGTTCTTCCGCTTTGGCTTGTGCAATCTTTTTATCCGCTTCCGCTTGGTCTGTTTGCAATTCAGCACCAATGTTTTTCCCGATATCAATATCAGCAATGTCAATGGATAAAATCTCAAACGCTGTCCCTGAGTCTAACCCTTTTGCTAATACGGTTTGTGAAATCATATCTGGATTTTCAAGCACTTTTTTATGATCGTCCTGGGACCCGATCGTAGAAACAATCCCTTCCCCTACACGTGCAATAATCGTTTCTTCTCCCGCACCACCAACTAATCGATCAATATTCGCACGTACAGTGATGCGTGCTTTCGCTTTCACTTCAATACCGTCCATCGCTACACCAGCAATAAACGGGGTTTCAATGACTTTTGGATTGACGCTCATTTGCACCGCTTCTAATACGTTTCGACCGGCTAAATCAATTGCCGCACAACGTTCAAACGTTAAATTAATATTCGCTCGCTGCGCAGCAATTAATGCGTTAACGACGCGGTCGACATTTCCTCCCGCTAAATAGTGGCTTTCTAACTGGTTCGTCGTCACATCAAGCCCTGCTTTTTTTGCCTTAATTAATGGATTAATGACACGCGACGGAATGACGCGGCGCAAACGCATCCCAATAAGTGTAAAAATGCTAATTGGCACACCAGAAGCAAGTGCGGAAATCCAAAGCATAACAGGAACGAACGAAAAGAATACAGCTAACAACACAAACCCTAACGCAACCGCAATAATAAGTAAAAGTTGATCCGGTGTCATACGATTTCCTCCTCTTTTTTGCATTCCCGAACGACGACTTTTAACCCATCGACGTGAATAACTTCAATCGGTCGATGTCGTTCAATATATTCTCCTTCTGTGACAACATCTACACGTTCGCCGTCAATGAGCGCCGTTCCTGCTGGCCGCAATACAGTGATGGCCACTCCGCGTTTCCCGATGAAATCCATGCGCGCTTCATGAGACACATATCCTTCTTCATTCCGCTGTTCGTCGGTAAGCACGATTTTTTCAAAAAGCGCCATCTTCTTTTTGCTCACCCGGCTAAGCCATAAGCCCATCATTAGCGCACTCACGATCGCTACTGCTAACGACATCGTAACAAACGGGGAATGTTTTGCGGCTAAAAATAAGCTCCAGACGAGCGTACCGAGCCCAAGAAAGCCAATGACGCCACCTGGCACAAACAACTCAATGACTAACAAAATAAGACCAATCGCAAACAACATCATCGCCCCAACGGTTGTTAAACCAGCTGCTAAATGCGATGAGAAAAAAAGCAAAAAACAAATGATGCTTACAGTTCCTTTCCATCCCCAACGCGCATCGTACAGTTGCCAAACAAACGTGACGCTTCCGGCAATTAACAAAAGCGCGGCGAGAAATGGATGGGTGAAAACAACAATTGGACCGGCCATGCTTTTTCCTCCCTTCACACTTATTATGTACGTATGAAAGAAGAAAAAGTTTCAAAAATTGAAAAACACCTTACGATATCGTAAGGTGTTTAACTTAAATGTTGTTGAACAAGTTTGTTTACGAGCGAGCCGTCCGCTTTTCCTTTCACTTTCGGCATGATCGCTCCCATCACTTTACCCATATCCGCTTTTGAGGAAGCGCCGACTTCGGCAATCGTTTCTTTCACGATTTGCACTAGCTCTTCTTCGCTCAACTGCTTCGGCATGTAAAGTTCAAGAACCGTAATCTCTTCCTTGACTTTATCAACAAGGTCTGTGCGACCAGCTTTTTCAAATTCTTGGAGGGAGTCTTTACGCTGTTTTAATTCGCGAGAAAGTACGGTTAATTCTTCATCTTCGGTCAACGTTTTGCCAAGTTTAATCGCTTCGTTTTGCAAAGCGGATTTCACCATGCGAATGACCGACAATTTGTCCTTCTCTTTGTTTTTCATCGCTTGCTTCATATCATTGTTCAAACGTTCGAGAAGACTCATAAATACACCCTCTTTTAATATTTGCGCTTTCTAGCCGCTTCAGACTTTTTCTTACGTCTTACGCTTGGCTTTTCATAGAATTCGCGCTTTCTTGCTTCTTGCAACGTACCTGTTTTTGAAACCGCACGTTTGAAGCGACGAAGAGCATCTTCAAGCGACTCGTTTTTACGAACGATCGTTTTCGACATCCTACTTCCCTCCCTCCGAACAAAACCGCTAATCCTTGGTACATGTGGAACATGTACTTTCAAAGTATAATATAACCAAGTTCATAAGTCAACTTCTTTTTATGAGCTTAATCGAACAGCTTCGTGATGATCATTCATGACACGTACAAATTCCCCTTCGTTATACGGATATCCAGCTTTTGTGATTTTCACTTTAACAAGTTGACCGACCATCTCTTCTGTTGCCGGGAATTTTACTTTTAAATAATTGTCCGTATAGCCAACATATAAGCCGCTCGCTGGATCTTCTTTGTACGGCTCTTCTGGAATGACTTCAAGCACTTGCCCTTCAAACTTCGATGCATATTCTTTTGCCAGTTGATCAGAAAGTGTAATTAAGCGATGAACGCGCTCATTTTTCACTTCCTCATCTACTTGATCTGGCATTCTTGCTGCTGGGGTGCCTGTCCGCTTCGAATATGGGAAAACATGCAGTTCAGAAAAACGCTGTTCACGAATAAACGCATATGTTTCCATAAACTCTTCTTCCGTTTCACCTGGGAAACCGACAATGACGTCGGACGTAACAGCTAAATCTGGGAATACTTCACGCAAACGCGCTAACCGTTCCGCAAAAAATTCCGTTGTATATTTGCGACGCATCCGCTTCAACACCGTATTTGAGCCCGATTGCAACGGAATGTGTAAATGGCGGACGATTTTATCCGACTGTTTTAATACATCAATGACTTCATCTGTAATTTGACTCGCTTCAATCGACGAAATACGCAATCGTTTTAATCCTTTCACTTGCTCATCGATGTCGCGCAACAACATGGCAAAATTGTAGTCTTTCATATCTTCTCCGTATCCACCAGTATGGATGCCTGTTAATACAATTTCCTTATAGCCTGCATCAACAAGCTGTTGCGCTTGACGAATGACTTCTTTCGGATCGCGTGAACGCATTAAGCCGCGCGCCCATGGAATAATACAAAACGTACAAAAGTTGTTGCATCCTTCTTGAATTTTCAGCGATGCGCGCGTCCGATCTGTAAACGCCGGTACATCCAATTCTTCATATACACGCGTTTTCATAATGTTGCGCACACCGTTAATCGGTTCACGCTGTTGTTTAAACTGCTCGATGTACTCTAAAATTTTTCCGCGATCTTGTGTACCGATGACGATATCGACACCTGGAATAGCCATCACTTCCGCTGGGGACGTTTGCGCATAACAGCCCGTTACACAAACGACCGCATCCGGATTGCGACGCACCGCACGTCGAATGACTTGACGGCTTTTTTTATCCCCTGTATTCGTGACTGTACATGTATTAATAACATATACATCGGCATGGCTTTCAAAATCTTTTCGCTCATATCCTGCTTGTTTAAACAATTGCCAAATGGCCTCTGTTTCGTAATGATTCACTTTGCATCCTAACGTATGAAATGCAACCGTTGGCACGTATATCACCTCACTTAAGTTCCCATTCATAAGACACCGCTGATAACGCATATAACGGTGCCGTTTCTGCTCGTAAAATGCGCGGTCCAAGACTACATGCGATGAAACCATGCTGTTTCAATAACGTCACTTCTTGCTCGGATAAACCGCCTTCTGGTCCAAAAACAATTAAGAGGGAGTTTCCTTCATCCATCTTTTGAAGAAGATCGGCAAAGGCACGATGTTTTCCTTCTTTCGCTTCTTCTTCATAAGCAATACATGTATAATCCATGTCACTCGCCCATGCAATGAGTTCACGAATCGTCATCGGAGCATAAACAGACGGCATATATGCCCGGTGGGATTGTTCAGCCGCTTCTTTCACAATTTTTTGCCAACGTTCCACTTTTTTATCACCTTTTTTCTCGTCCCATTTGACGATCGAACGGGATGTGATGAGCGGAAGAAAACCTCTTGCTCCAAGCTCTGTTCCTTTTTGTAAAACGAGTTCGTATTTATCTCCTTTTAACAGTCCGCTTGCGACATAAATGTGCACAGGCAGTTCAACATTTGCCTCTATCCATTGTATAATACGGCATCGGACAAAATCATTGGAAATTTGTTCGATCTCACAAAGCATCGTTTCACTACGCTCATTACAACAAAGAAGGCGATCACCTTCATTCATGCGCATGACCCGCCCAATATGATGGACGTCATCGCCAGAAATCATGACGTGATCGCCAACGATTTGCTCGTTACGTACGAAATATCGTTGCAACGCGAACACCCTTTTTATTGTTTTTTCGCAATAAATGCGATCCAATCTTCCATCGTTAACGTTTCTTCAATTGTGAAACCAGCGCGAAGAAGACCTTCTTTCACTTCTTGCTTTTTTGTTTGAATGATGCCTGACGTAATAAATACGCCTCCCGGACGCAACAAACGATACGCATCATCGACAAAACGAAGAATAATTTCAGCTAAAATGTTTGCAACGATGACATCTGCTTGTTCATCGATCCGATCAAGTAAATTGTTTTGCGAAACGGTGACGACATCGTGCACTTTATTTAATTTCACGTTCAATTTTGCACTTTCTACTGCGACAGGATCTAAATCGAGCGCATGAACACGTTTCGCTCCTAACATCGCAGCAGCAATACTTAAAATGCCTGACCCCGTACCGACATCGACGACCATATCACCTTGTTTGACCGTCTTCTCAAGCGCTTGAATACACATCACTGTCGTCGGATGCGTCCCCGTGCCGAACGCCATGCCCGGATCTAATTCAATAATTAATTCGTCGCTTGAAACACGTTCATACGTTTCCCATGTCGGAACGATCGTAAACCGCTCAGAAATTTTGACCGGATTGTAATACTTTTTCCACGCTGTCGCCCATTCCTCCTCGTTCACTTCGCTAATCGTAATTTTGTTTCGTCCAATATCGATGTTATATAACATTAAATTGTTAATCGCCTGTTTAATTTCTTCGACCGTTTCACCTAAAAAGCTATTTACCGGCAAATATGCCTTAATAATAACTCCTTCCTCGGGGTAATCGTCAGGATTGAGTTGGTAGATTTCCCCGTAAGTCGTTTCTCGTTCTTTCGTTAATTCAAACGGATCTTCAATGACGACACCACCCGCACCTGCTTCGTGTAAAATATTTGAAATCGCCTCGACCGCTTCGTGTGTTGTATGAATGCTTATTTCAGACCATTTCATGATCTACCAACTCCTCCTTCACGTTACTCCCCTTTAAATGCTCGCTTCACTTTCGCAAAAAAGCTATCTTCTTGTCCATTCCCTTGACTGAGTTGTTCAAACTCACGCAACAATTGTTTTTGACGTTCGGTTAACTTCGTTGGTGTGACAACGCGAACGCGAATATGTTGATCTCCTTTTCCATAGCCATGCACATTCGGTACTCCTTTTCCTTTTAAGCGGAATTTCGTACCTGTTTGCGTACCTGCTGGAATTTTCAATTTCACTTTTCCATACAACGTCGGCACTTCAATATCCGCACCAAGCGCGGCTTGCGTAAACGTAATTGGCATTTCACAATAAATATCATCGCCATCACGTTCAAAAAACTCGTGCGGTTCGACATAGAAAACGATGTACAAATCTCCAGGCGGTCCCCCGTTTATTCCAGGCTCACCTTGACCTGCTAAGCGCAATTGTTGACCGTCATCGACACCGGCAGGAATTTTGACATGAATTTTTTTCCGTTTTTTCACACGACCTGTTCCATGACATGTCGAACATTTTTCTTTAATAAAGTGTCCTGTGCCGCCGCAATGATGACACGGGCGACGATTTACGATGCGGCCAAACGGCGTCGCTTGTTCAATCGTTAATTGCCCTGTACCGTGGCAATGTGCGCACGTTTCTTTTTTCGTTCCTGGCTTCGCTCCAGAGCCATGGCACGTATCGCACGTTTCTTCACGTGGAATTTCAATATTTGTTTCCTTTCCAAAAACCGCTTCTTCAAATGTTAAACGCATCGTATATTGCAAATCTGCCCCTGCACGCGGTGCGTTCGGATCACGTCGACGCCCACCGCCAAAAAAACTACTAAAAATATCTTCAAAGCCACCAAACCCACCGAAGTCAAAATCAGCCCCGCCAAATCCACCAAACTGTTGGTTCGGATCCGTATGGCCGAATTGATCGTAATGGGCACGCTTTTGGTCATCGCTTAACACTTCGTATGCTTCTTTAATTTCTTTAAACTTTTCAGCTGCATCGGGCGCTTTATTAATATCTGGATGATACTGCTTTGATAATTTTCGATACGCTTTTTTAATTTCTTCTTTTGTTGCGTTTTTACTCACGCCGAGCACTTCATAATAGTCTCGTTTACTCATGATCACCCACTCCCGACTCGTTCACATGAACGTAATTTTATCATTGTCTCAACTTGTTGCGCAATACATTTGATGTTTCCATAGCAAAAAAGTCAAAGCCAAGGCAGGCCTGACTTTGACTTTTTGTTTGTTTACTTATCTTCTTTCACTTCTTCAAATTCCGCATCGACGACGTTGTCGTCTTTTTTTCCTTCGCTTTGTTGTGCTTGCGCTTGTTTAGCCGCTTGTTCATATAGCTTAACAGAAAGCTGTTGCACAACTTCTTGCAACGCGTTTTTCTTCGCGCGAATGTCTTCGATATCTTTGCCATCAAGCGCTGCTTTTAATGCATCTTTTGCTTCTTGCGCTTTTTTCACATCCGCTTCGTCTACTTTTCCTTCTAATTCTTTTAACGTTTTTTCTGTTGTGAAAATGAGATGGTCTGCTTCGTTGCGAAGTTCCACTTCTTCTTTTCGCTTCCGGTCTGCTTCTGCATTTTCTTCTGCTTCTTTAATCATGCGTTGAATTTCTTCTTCAGACAAACCAGAAGAAGATTTAATTGTAATCGACTGCTCTTTATTTGTACCTAAGTCTTTCGCGCGCACGTGCACAATACCGTTTGCGTCAATGTCAAATGTGACTTCAATTTGTGGTACACCGCGCGGAGCTGGCGGAATGTCTGTTAATTGGAAGCGACCGAGCGTTTTGTTATCGGCAGCCATCGGACGTTCACCTTGTAAAACGTGAATGTCTACAGCCGTTTGGTTATCTGCTGCCGTTGTGAAAATTTGCGACTTGCTTGTCGGAATAGTTGTGTTGCGTTCAATTAATTTTGTAAAGACGCCACCCATCGTTTCAATACCGAGCGAAAGCGGTGTTACGTCTAATAATACGACGTCTTTTACGTCCCCTGCGATTACTCCACCTTGAATCGCTGCACCGATCGCAACAACTTCGTCTGGGTTTACTCCTTTATGTGGCTCTTTGCCAATTTCTTTTTTAATCGCTTCTTGAACAGCTGGAATGCGCGTTGAACCACCAACAAGAATGACTTTGTCGATATCTGCAGGCGTCAATCCAGCATCTTTTAACGCTTGACGAACAGGTCCCATCGTACGCTCAACTAAGTGCGCTGATAATTCTTCAAATTTTGCGCGCGTTAACGTCATTTCTAAGTGAAGCGGACCGTTTTCGTTTGCGCTAATAAACGGCAATGAAATTTGCGTTTGCATCACGCCAGAAAGCTCTTTTTTCGCTTTTTCTGCCGCGTCTTTTAAACGTTGCAACGCCATTTTATCTTTTGATAAATCGATGCCGTGTTCTTTTTTGAACTCTTCAACTAAATAATCGATGATGACTTGGTCAAAGTCGTCACCACCAAGATGGTTGTCACCAGCTGTCGCTTTTACTTCGAATACACCATCACCTAATTCAAGAATCGATACGTCAAACGTACCTCCGCCAAGGTCATATACGAGAATTGTTTGATCTTCATCCATTTTATCTAATCCGTATGCTAACGCAGCTGCTGTTGGCTCGTTAATAATGCGCTCGACTTCTAAACCAGCAATGCGGCCAGCATCTTTTGTCGCTTGACGTTGTGCATCGTTAAAGTAAGCCGGAACAGTAATCACAGCACGTGTAACAGGTTCACCTAAATACGCTTCCGCATATGATTTTAAGTATTGCAAAATCATTGCAGAAATTTGTTGCGGTGTGTATTCTTTTCCTTCTACTTGTACTTTATAGTCTGTGCCCATATGGCGCTTAATCGAAATAATTGTATTTGGGTTTGTAATCGCTTGGCGTTTTGCCACTTCACCGACTAAACGCTCACCGTTTTTAAACGCAACGACAGACGGTGTCGTGCGACCTCCTTCTGGGTTTGGAATAACTTTTGGCTCCCCGCCTTCTAACACAGCGACGCAAGAGTTTGTTGTACCTAAGTCAATACCGATAATTTTGCTCATACATAATCCCTCCTCATTGATTTACTTTGACCATTGCTGGACGAATGACACGATCTTTTAATTTGTAGCCTTTTTGGAATTCTTCTATAACTGTATTTGGCTCGTAGTTTTGATCATCTACTTGCATCACCGCTTGATGCACATGCGGGTCGAACGGTTTTCCAACCGATTCAATGACTTCGACCCCTTCTTTTTTGAGCGCTTCAATGAATGCGCGATAAACCATTTCCATTCCTTGCAATAACGACTTTGCTTTTTCATCTTCTACTTGCACTTGTAACGCGCGTTCAAAGTTATCTAAAATCGGCAATAAATCAGAAACTAAACTTTGCGCGCGGTATTTTTCTGCAGCTTCCATATCTAAACGCACACGGCGACGATAATTGTCAAAGTCGGCATGGAGGCGAAGAAAACGATTTTCTGTTTCTGCTAACTTCGCTTCCAATTGAGCAATTTTTTCGTATGCAAGCGCTAATTCGTCTTGCTCTTCTTGTTGTGTTTCTTCACTTTGCGCTTGCTCCTCTTGCACTTGCTCGTCTTGTACGTCTTCAGATTGTTCAACAGTTGCATCATATGTACGCTGTTCTTTCTCCATCTTCTCACCTCCCTAAAAAACTTGAAAAGCGGATGGGGAAATTCCCCATCCATAATATTGACATCGCTAATCTTTTTGATACCACATCGATAACACCTTCGACAAATCCGTCGCAACAAGGTTTAATAGTGAAATGACGCGCGAATATTCCATGCGAGTTGGTCCAAGAACAGCGATCGTACCGAGCTTTTCACCATCGACAGAATACGTCGCTGTAATTAAACTGCAGTTTTCCATTCCTTCTACATCGTTTTCTGTGCCAATTTTCACTTGAATGCCTTGTTGCTTATGCTTCCTTAACAAACGATAAAACTCTTTTTCTTGTTCAATGACATTCAGCAATGCGCGAAGCTTATCGATGTCGCTAAACTCCGGTTGACGAAGCATGTTCATTTTTCCGCTTAAAAACATTTGCGCAGGCGCGTTTAAATCTAAAGAAGACGAAATCATTCGCAACATGTGGTCGTAGCTTTGGATGTGTTCGCGAAGCACGTGCGCAACTTCTGTTTGAATTTTATCTGTTAAATCTTCTAAAGGAACACCTGTCAACCGCTCATTTAAAATGTTGACCATCTTTTCGACGTCTGATGGTGGAATAGACGGTGGGAGCGTCACGACGTGCTTTTCTACATACCCCGTATCCGTCACAATAATGGCAACGGCTGTTTCTGCATTTAGCGGAACGATTTGAATCGTTTTTAGCTTATGTTCCTTTACTGAAGGACCGAGCACAACGGTTGTATAGTTCGTTAAGTCCGATAAAATTTGCGCCGATTTTTGAATAAGCTTTTCTAATTCGTATATTTGCTCATGAAAAATCGATTGAATCGTTTGTACATCTTTTTGTGTTAACCGAACAGGCGGCAATAAATGGTCAACGTAATAACGATATCCTTTTTGAGACGGAACGCGACCAGAAGAAATATGTGTTTTTTCGATAAAACCAAGCTCTTCTAAATCGGCCATTTCGTTACGAATTGTCGCTGAACTAAACGTGATTTGCTCTTTTTTCGATAACGTTCGTGAACCAACAGGTTGCCCAGAACGAATAAAATCATCGACAATAATTTTTAAAATTAACAATTGGCGATCTGTTAGCAACGCTCATCACCTCTGTTAGCACTCTAACAAAGTGAGTGCTAAATCTACTATTAAGGTATCAAATTGCACTTGTCGTGTCAAGATGAAACGCCAAGAAACGATTGAAATACTTCGTTTCCGAGCAATTTGCCGCGATGGGTAAGAAAAATCGCTTCCTCTGTCTCTTCAAGCAATCCGTTTCGTTTTTGCAAGGCAATGGCTTCACCGAACACGTCATGCACCGTTTTTCCATATCGCATGAAAAATTCATTTTTATTTACCCCTTCGATTTTTCGTAAACCAAGAAACATATGCTCTTCCATTTGCTCTTCTTTTGACACAACATGCTCGTCTACATGTGGCCACTGCCCTTGCTCAATGAGCTGTATATATTTTTTAATCGGACCAGCATTTACATGTCTTATGCCGTTCATATAGCCATGAGCTCCTGCACCAAATCCGTAGTAATCATCGTTATTCCAATATGTCATATTATGACGGCTATCAAACCCTTTTTGAGCATAGTTGCTTAATTCATATTGTCTATATCCATGTTGTTCCATTTGTTCCATAATCATTTCATACATATATGCTTCTTCTTCTTGACTCGGCAACGGCAACGTCTGTTTTTTCATCAAGTTGTAAAATACGGTTTTAGGCTCAATAATGAGCGAGTAGGCAGACACATGTTGAATCGGAAGCGAAAACGTTATACGTAACGTTTCTTTTAGATGGTCGATCGTCTGTGTCGGCAATCCGTACATTAAATCGATATTTATATTATGAAAGCCGAGCTTGTGCGCGCGCTCAATCGTCTCGATTGCTGTTTCTTTCGTATGGGTACGTCCGATGCGTTGGAGCAATTCACGATCGAACGTTTGCACGCCAAAACTGAGGCGGTTCACTCCCCATTCCTTGAGCACGTATAACTGCTCATCGCTCACTTCATCCGGATTCGCTTCAACGGTGAACTCGACATCGGAAGCGAGCGAAACGATGCGGTGAATGGCACGCAATAATCGATCAAGCTGTTTGGCAGTCAACGACGTCGGTGTTCCTCCTCCGATAAATACCGTTTGCAATTGCGATGTCGGAACACGTTCAAACGTCCGTTCCATTTCGATGATTAACGCATCGATATAAGCGTCAACCGGTTGCTGATGTAAAAATACTTTATTGAAATCACAATAATGACAAATGTGCGTACAAAACGGAATATGAATATATGCTGCTTGAATCATTTACTTCACCCTTTTCTATGCAAAAAACCGCAGAAACATTCTGCGGTTTATTTTTGATCGTCCATCTTTAACACAGCCATGAACGCTTCTTGCGGCACTTCAACGGAGCCGACTTGTTTCATGCGCTTTTTCCCTTCTTTTTGCTTCTCAAGCAACTTCCGCTTACGCGAAATGTCCCCACCGTAACATTTCGCTAATACGTTTTTGCGCAACGCTTTAATTGTTGAGCGCGCAATAATTTTATTGCCGATGGCAGCTTGCACAGGTACTTCGAATTGTTGGCGCGGAATTAAATCTTTTAACTTTTCAACGATGACTTTTCCGCGATCGTATGCTGAATCGCGATGAACAATAAACGATAAAGCGTCGACTTTTTCACCGTTTAATAAAATGTCCATTTTTACAAGTTTAGACGGCTTATAGCCAATCAACTCGTAGTCAAACGATGCGTATCCTTTCGTGCTCGATTTTAAAATGTCAAAGAAATCGTACACAATTTCAGCAAGCGGCAATTCATATGTGAGCGTTACACGTCGCTCGTCTAAATATTGCATATCGCCAAAAATGCCTCGTTTCTTTTGGCATAGTTCCATGACAGGACCGACGTAGTCGTTCGGTACCATAATCGTTGCTCTCACGTACGGCTCTTCGACGCGATCAATTTTTTGTGGATCTGGCATGTTTGACGGGTTATCGACCGCTAACTCCGTTCCGTCCGTTAAATATACTTTGTATATAACGCTTGGCGCTGTCGCAATAATATCAATGTTAAACTCGCGCTCTAATCGCTCTTGAATAATTTCCATATGCAAAAGCCCTAAAAAGCCGCATCGGAAACCGAAACCGAGCGCTTGGGACGTCTCTGGTTCAAACTGCAATGCCGCATCGTTTAACTGGAGCTTTTCTAACGCCTCGCGCAAATCGTTGTAGCGCGCTGTATCGATTGGATACAAACCGCAAAACACCATCGGATTTAAACGACGATACCCTGGAAGCGGTTCGCTTGCTGGGTTGTCCGCATGCGTAATCGTATCCCCGACACGCGTATCGCTCACGTTTTTAATCGATGCCGTTAAGTAGCCGACATCGCCAACGGTCAATTCATCAACGATTTTCGCTTTCGGCGTGAATACCCCGACTTCAACGACTTCAAATTCTTTTCCTGTCGCCATCATTTTAATTTTTTGACCTGCTTTCACCGTTCCTTCTACGACGCGAATGTATGCGACAACGCCGCGATACGGGTCATAAAGCGAGTCAAAAATAAGCGCTTTAAGCGGTGCATCTGGATCTCCAGATGGGGCAGGAATTTTTTGAACAATTTGCTCTAAAATTTCATCAATTCCAATGCCAACTTTCGCTGATGCTAAGACAGCTTCTGATGCGTTAAGACCGATTACATCTTCAATTTCTTGACGAACACGCTCAGGGTCCGCACTTGGTAAATCAATTTTATTAATGACCGGCAAAATTTCTAAATTGTTATCAATCGCTAAATATACGTTAGCAAGCGTTTGAGCCTCAATGCCTTGCGCTGCGTCAACGACTAAAATCGCCCCTTCACACGCCGCTAAACTACGCGACACTTCGTACGTAAAGTCGACGTGACCAGGCGTATCAATTAAATGTAAAATGTAATCTTCTCCATCTTTCGCTTTGTAATGAAGCTGGACTGCATTTAATTTAATCGTAATGCCACGCTCGCGCTCTAACTCCATTGAATCGAGCGCTTGTTCTTTCATCTCGCGCTCAGACAGCGCACCCGTCTTTTCAAGAATGCGGTCAGCAAGCGTAGATTTGCCGTGGTCGATATGTGCAATAATGGAAAAGTTGCGAATGCGATCCCTTCTTTTTAGTCTCTCTTCACGATTCATCTATGTTCCACTCCTATAATTTCCGAAATACGCTAGCTTTGATTATAGCAACAACGTTCGCAATATTCAACGCAAAATAAAGAAAAGGCGGATCGTTATCCTGCCTTTTGCATAAATGAGAGCATATGTTCAACGAGCGAATGAACGAACGTCGCAAGTTTTTGTCCCGCTTTCGAAAACATGTTAAACGTCTCCATTTGTTGCAATTTTTCTTTTTTTTCTTCAATCGATTGCCCAAGCACGATCGTTTCATCTTTTGATACGTGTATCACTCGCTCAAGCGATGGATCGTTATACCCTTTCATTTTGCGCATCCCTTCGTTCGCTTGCTGCATGCCGAGCAATACACCTACTAAAAAAATGACGGCGATGAGTAAACTTTGAATCGTAAATCTTACCATCTTACTCCCCTACTTTTTTTCTGCCGGTTGTGTCGCATTTACTTTTTCTGCTTGCCAATAATATTCGCTAAATACATCTGCTACAGCTGATGCTGTTCGATACAATTCTTGAAACGTATTATCCACACCGCCAAACTCGATTAAAATCGCATTTTCCGATAAATCTTGATTAAATTTCCCGTTTGTTCCGACCCCTTTTTTCTCGAATGTTCCGCGGCTTAGCCCAGGATATTTTTTTTCAAGCAGTTCGTGCAATTTCGTCACAAGCTGTAAGTTTTTTTCATACTTTGCATTTTCGCCGCCGATAATAAACGACACTCTCGCATAGTCAACGCCGTTAATCGTCACCGTCGTATCATTGCGGCGTCGAGAATCACGATGAATGTCAATTAAATATTGAACGTCACGATTGTTTGCCATCGCTTCCACAACCGTTTTACGCGACATATCATACGCTTGATAATATTCCATATTGTTTTTTAACAATTTCCCGATAAAATCGGTCGTATCAACAACAACACCGATGCCGCGCTTCTCTAGTTCTTCGCCTAATTTTTTTCCGACTTTCGTTACATTCACCGTCGGATGATGGGCAAAGTTAGGGTTCGTCACCCCTTTTAATGCAGGCAAATACGATTCTTGCGTATGTGTATGATAAATATAAACAACTTTCTTTCCTCCTGTCGTTTGGGAAGGGGCGGGAGCAGGAGGCGTTTCTTCCTCCTGAAGCTGCTCTTGTGCTGCTTCTCGCTCAGCTAACAACACTTCTAACGGAGGGGGTGACTCGTACGGAATGTTTGTAAAGTTCGTTCCTTCACCAGCTAAAATAATTTCGCTATCATACAGTGAAAAACCGGGTAACTCCCGTCCTAACAAACTGCGCGGATCATGAAAATTCACGCTCGTTGTCATTTGAAAAAAATATGTAGAATACGGCAGTTGCTGTTTTTCTTTCGGGAGCATCTCACGAAAATACACATTTTCAAATGAAAGTACATATACAAGCGATTCTGCAGCAAAGCGATTCGTCATTTCATGAACAGAAGAAGAAGAAAGGCGATATGTCGACGTCGCTGTCATTGTCGCGACAACTGTTATCGTACTAATAAACGTAAACAAAATGAATATAATCCACTTTTTTATACTTGTTCCGTGAACGGTCACCATCATTTTCTTCACTTCACCCTTTCAAAGCTTGTCTACTCTATCAATATGACAGCGCTTTGAAAGATAGAACGAAAAACTAATGCGTATATGCCCCAACGTTTTCCTGATCAATGCGATGATGTAACGCAGCGTTCAAACCGCTCGCTAATATGTTTGCCATTTCCTCAATAAATACATCGACCTCTTTTGGTGTAACCATTAAATTATGGCCGATCGGGGCAAGCACTTCGTAAATCAACTTCCTTTTTTCTTCTTCATTAAGCATGCCGACCATCCCTAAAAAAGCAGAACGATCCGATTCGCTCGGTAAATCTTCTTCCGTCAACTTTTTTTTCTTCCCGAATACGAGACTCGCTGGCGCAAGAGCACGAGCTGCTCGATTGCCTTCTTTCATCTCACGGCCGAGATGTTTTAACAATAAATCAATCGTGTCGCTTGCAATCGACACAGCATCAACGACCGTTGGGACGCCAATTGCAATAACAGGAATGCCTAACGTTTGTTTACTGAGCTCTTTTCGCTTATTCCCTACCCCCGATCCCGGATGAATGCCTGTATCAGAAATTTGAATGGTAGCATTTACTCGTTCAATCGAACGCGCAGCTAACGCATCAATGGCAATAATAAAATCCGGTTGAATTTTTTCAACAATGCCTGCAATGACGTCGCTCGTTTCAATTCCAGTCATTCCCATTACCCCTGGAGCGAGCGCACTGACCGAGCGAAATCCGTCTTGAACACTTTCAGGTTGCAGTTGAAATAAATGGCGCGTCACGACTAAATTCGATACAGCTAACGGACCGAGCGCATCAGGGGTGACTTCCGCATTCCCTAACCCGACGACAAGACAACTTGCTTCTTTCGAAATGCCAAGCTGCTGTAAAAACGTATAAAAATGTTTGGCGAATAGCTTCTCCACTTTTTGTTGCAAATCCGTGTCTTGTGTTCGAATCCCTTGCGCCTCAATCGTTAAATATTTTCCAGCTTTTTTTCCTAACGTTTTTGCACCTTCCTCTGTCACTTCGACAAACGAAAAATGAACGCCATCTTCTTCCCAATCGCGAATAAATACCCCTTCAAGTGACGTTTGTTGTTCATTTTGCAATCGTTCTTCAATCGCTATTTCGTGCGCTTCAATGGCTAAATCCGTTCGGACATTATATGGACGTAAATCGATCATACAGTCTCCTCCATCATTTTTTATCATTTGTTTTATCCATTTTCCTCCTTTTTCATACAATCGCACTTTTCCGCCTTTGCCCTATTGCATAATTAAGAGCAGTTTGGTAGAATATCACTTGTTCTTATTGTTCATCGAACTGTCGCGTATTGAACGTATATATTTGCGATCGGTTAACGGAGGTGAAAAAAAATGGCAAACATTAAATCTGCAATTAAACGTGCAAAAACAAGCGAAAAGCGTCGCGCTCATAACGCATCTATGAAATCAGCAATGCGCACAGCAATTAAAAAGTTTGAAGCGCTTGTTGAGTTAAAAGACGTGGAAAAAGCAAAAGAAGCTTTCGCATTTGCAACGAAAAAAATTGACAAAGCAGCTAGCAAAGGCTTAATCCACAAAAATGCTGCAAATCGCTATAAATCACGTTTAGCGAAAAAATTAAACAGCATTACAGCATAATGAAAAAACAGCTTGTCATACGCGGCAAGCTGTTTTTCCATTTTGGGAGGGGATGCATATGTTTCATTGGGTCAAGCAACAATTAAAAATGATTTCGTTATTTTCCCAACTGTCCGATGAAGAATTGGAGGCGCTTGTACATATCGCAACCGTCCGGACGTATAAGCCGAAAATGCTTGCGTTTATGCAAGGAGAGCCGCTTGATCGCGTCTTTTTTATCGCTCGTGGGACGGTGAAAATTTACAAAACAGATGTAAGTGGAAAAGAACAAATTGTATCTATTTTACAAGAGGGAGATATGTTTCCACACACCGGCTTTTTTCGACGCGGCTCGTATCCGGCACATGCAGAAATGATGGATGAAACGACACTGATTGTCATTCCGATTGAACAATTCGAACAAACGCTCATTTGCTATCCACAACTATGCATCAAACTGTTTCGCATCATGGGCGAAAAAATTATCGAATTGCAAACACGATTAGAAGAACTAGCCTTTCACAATACAGCTGAACAATTGGCGCGGCTTTTCATTCGATTAGCAACAACAAACGGCGTGTATATGAACGGTCGTTATCGTCTGAAAACATTGCTCACAACGCGAGAATTAGCCAATATGATTGGCGCTGCGCGCGAAACGGTCAGCCGCGTACTAAGCCAACTCAAACAGCAAGGAATCATTACGACAGACGATGATGGCTACTATATGATCGATGTCGATGCGTTACAACAAAAGCGGTAGATAAAATCTCTACCGCTGCAACTTTAAGAAAAACAACTGCAATAACAACTGCTTATCCATTGCGCTACTTTTTAACGCATAATCTGTTTCTGCTAAATCGTATAAAATGCTCATAAGCTGTTGCTCGGAAAATCCGTTCGCATAACTTGCCGCCACTTTCACGCGA
This sequence comes from Anoxybacillus sp. MB8, assembly GCF_011006755.1. NCBI lineage: Bacteria > Bacillati > Bacillota > Bacilli > Caryophanales > Anoxybacillaceae > Anoxybacillus > Anoxybacillus sp. MB8. The sequence goes on along the minus strand of NZ_RXXX01000022.1, from coordinate 17,921 downwards.
AACGGATGAACACCTAACATCGAGGCGATTTGTTGTTGACCGTATCCTGTTTTCATCAGTTCCTTCACTTCATAAATAAGCCGAAATTGGCTTGCTAATAGAGCAACAAGCTTAATTGGTTCTTCATTTTGGCGCAACAAATCTTGAAGCGTTTGCAACGCAGCTGGGACGTTTCGCTTAGCAATTTGTTCGACAAGAGTAAATACGTTCTGTTCAAGCGTGCGCGACACAAGCAATCGAACATCGTCTACTGTGATGGAACGATGTTCAGCGAAAAGCATGAGCTTTTCGATTTCGCTAGCCAACGTAGCTAAATCCGTACCAGCTAATGTCAACAACATATCTAGCGCATCATCGTCGATTTGGCATTGTCCTTTTACCCATTGTTTTAATTCTTTTTCGTTGAGCGGTTTAGCAACGATCACATGCGCTTTTTTTAATAACGCTTTCGTCACTTTTTTCCGCTCATCTAACTTTTCATACGTTCCAACGAAGATGACGCTAGAAAACGGCGCGGGCTTTTCTATGTAAGCTTCCAATCGTTTCATATCGTGCTCGACTTTTTCTTTTCCTTTTTCCGCCGTTAAAAAATACGGTTGCTTCACAATGACGATTTTTCGCTCACCGAAAAACGGAAGCGTCTCCGCATCTTCAAGCGCCACTTCAATCGGCGTTTCTTCACAATCGTATGTACTAACATTCCATTCACGTTCTTCATCTGACAACGCTCGGCGAACAATTTGTTCATATGCTTGCTTCATTAAAAAATGCTCCGTGCCGTATATGACATATAGTTGTTCCATGTTCTCTTCCCCATTCTTCATCCATTTTCTTTAAAGAACATACAACGTTTCGGAGCATTTTACAAGGGAGTTAGCAGATGAAAATCGCCAACTCCCATTTATTTAAACGTTGGAAAACAAGCCCTAGGAACTTATTTATCCAACGGGTATCTTTATCTTTTCCGATCTTGCACGAACTATTTGTGACAACTGTTGTCAACGATGTAGATTTTCTTTCTCTTTTCCCTTATACTAATGGTGAGAAAATAGGAGGGATGGTCATGAACGAATTTGAAAAAAACGTTCAATGTACGCGCAACGATGCCGTTGACTCGGCTGTTGGCTTCATCGTATCATTCGGCTTTTTCGCCACTATGTTCATTATTGCTACACTTGTAAAATTTTTTGGTGCATAATGAACACCCGAAAGAGATTGCATGTTGCAGTCTCTTTTTTCTTGCATTTTATGGCGAAAAGGTTTGAATGGTGCTTATCCGTTTCGAAAAACGAATGACGATAGCCCCATGTTCATCGGTACGAAATGTACGAACGTGATAGTCGCGCAAACGATCAATCACTTCACGATGCGGATGACCATATCGATTGCGACGTCCGACGGAAATAAGCGCCACTTTCGGACGAATATGTCGTAAAAACGGCTCAGATGTCGATGTGTTACTTCCGTGATGCCCGACTTTTAATATGTCAACAGGCAATGAGCGATACATCGTGATGAGTTGTTGTTCCCCTTTTTCTTCTAAATCACCTGTAAATAGCCAGTATGCTCCTCCCATAAACGCATACAGCACAATCGAACCGTCATTTGTCGTCTCCTCATTCCCAAATGGAGAAAGAATGTGAAATCGCGCTTGACCAACCGTCCAACGATCGCCGCTTTTCACCATTTGTACATGCGCCCCTTTATTAATCGCCTGTGCCATGACCGTTTGCAGCAAATCATTTTTGTGCATACCGACAAACAGTTTTCGCACACGGACAGCATTCAATACATCGCTCGCATCCCCGATATGATCAAAATCACCATGTGTCACAATGAGCGCATCAAGAGTACGAACCCCTTTTGCTTTCAAAAACGGAACGATGACATCTTCACCGACGCGAAACGATTGCTTCCTTTTTCTCCACGGCTCATCGCCAAATGACATCGTTCCGCCCGTATCAATCATATAAATCGCCTTTCGATACGGCAGTTCGATATATATACTATCTCCTTGCCCAACGTCTAACATAACGACTTCACCGCTCGGACGAAAAAACGGCCAAAGGAAATGAACGATGATGACAAAAAGAAACGAAAAGCGAAAGAAGATCTGTTTATACTCAAACGAAAGAAAAAAGAGAGCAATCGAGATCATATAAGCGATCAATAGCCATGTTGGCGGGCGACCGAGGGTGAGCAAAAACGGATCTGCTAATGAAGTGACAAGCTTGTTTGTATGTTCAATCACAAACGTCAATGCATATGTGATGATCGGGCTAACAAACGGCACAAAAACGTGGATGAACCATGCGAGAAATGAGAGCGGCAAAATGACAAAAGAATAAAGCGGAACAAACATGACGTTTAATGGAATCGATAAAATGGAAACTTCGTAAAAATGATAAAGCAAAAGCGGCAGCGCGCCCATTTGTGCAATCAGCGACGTCATAAACAACTGACGAATGACGGAACGTTCCTTTTGAATAAACGAAGAACAAATGATTAACGCAAAACAAACGAGAAAAGATAATTGAAAACCGAGATGAAATATGATATACGGGTCTTTTAGTAGTAAAAGAAGACAAGCGACGCTTAATGCATCAAGCGTACGAAGGCGAGAGGAAAAGAGAAGGAAACAACTTGTCATCACTGCTGCGCGCATCACTGACGGAGCGGCCCCTGATAAAATGACGTATAAAGGAATACAACATAATAAAATCACGGTTGCTCGTTCCCGTGTGATTCCGAAGCGAATGAATAAATAAAAACAACCACCAGCAAGCAATGTCATATGCAAACCTGAAATCGCTAGCAAATGAATAAGCCCTAACTTTTGATAGCTCGAAAGAACGGTTGGCTCTATATCGCTTCGCTCACCGTAAATTAGCGCCTGCATAAATGCGCTAACGTCGCGCGGGAAATGATCTTGAATGTAGCGAATGCCTTTTTGACGAATAATTTGCAATCGTTCCACCCATGTCACATGTGTGCGCATGCACCGTTCGAGCGAAGTAGGACGAACGATCCAATGGATGCGATGATAAAACAAATACTGGCGATAATTGAACGCATACGGATTCGTCGGTAAAGATGGCCGTTCAAGCGCTCCTTTCACCAAACAGGCCGTACCAATTTGAAGGGCATCCCATTCATGTTTTTCTTCTTCTGTACGAAGGCGATAAATAAGCTGTAGCCGTTCATCCTTCCATTGTACGACCGTTTTTATTTGATCCCCATCGATATGAATCGGAGCAACAAATCGCACAACCAGCGCCGTTTCATGTCCTGAAAGTGTCGTCACGTTATGTCGATCGATCCAATTGCTCCATAACAGAAAAAACAAATATGCGCTAGCACAACCGATCAACAACGCCCGCTTCCGCCAAAGTAAAAACAAATGGTACACGACCGAAAGCAAAAAGCAAACAACCGATTTTGTCAATATAGACAGGACGGCCAAAACGGCCGCCATTGCTACATAAACGATACATCATCTCCCCTTCGCGTGTAAAAATGTCGGAATAGATTCCACATCAAAAGGAACGTGCTTGACCGTTACCCCTGCTTGTTCAAACAATTGCAAAGCAAACGGATGGTTTTTATAGTCGTTCGCATAATAAACAGCTTTTATCCCGCTTTGAATAATTGCTTTACAACATTGTAAACAAGGAAAATGAGTGACGTATATTTCCGCCCCTTCTGTTGGCACACCAAACTTCGCGCATTGTAAAATGGCGTTCATTTCGGCATGAATGGTGCGCACACAATGGTTGTCAATGACATAACATCCTTCGTCTATACAATGCGCTCCACCTGCGATTGAGCCGTTATATCCCCCTGCAATGATACGTTTATCGCGCACGATCGTCGCGCCGACCGCTAGCCTTGTGCATGTGCTGCGCAACGCTAATAAATGGCTTTGTGCCATGAAATATTGATCCCATGTAATTCGTTTCATGTTGTTTCTCCCCCTTGTCCATTATGCCTTTAGTTTATCGTCAATTTTAACGGACGACAATTTGTTCTTTTATTTTCTCAAACGATTTTTCCCCGATTCCGCTCACATTCAACAAATCTTCCGCTTTTTGAAACGGTCCGTGCTCTTCGCGATATGCAATAATGGCAGATGCTTTTGCCGGACCGATGCCTTGCAACGTTTGTAATTGCTCTGCTGTGGCTGTATTAATGTTTACTTTTCCGTTTGATTGATCTATCGTATGCGTATCCGCTAGTTCGCTTATTTCTTCGCCTTTTTTTGGCACGTAAATGACCATTTCATCATGCACTTTCATCGCCAAATTGATTTTCGTTTCATCCGCTTCTTCTGTTAATCCTCCTGCCATTTCAATCACATCTCGAATGCGGCTTGTCGCTGCGACTTCATATACTCCGGCTCGTTTAACCGCTCCTTTCACATCGACAAAAACAGACGTTTGTTCTTCTTGTTTTTCTGCTTGTTGTTCTACTTGTTGTTCATTTTGTTCGAAAGGCAACGGTTGTATCGTCGCTTCTTCCCGTTGCGTCACCCAAATGATCACTCCAATGACAAGTGCCCCAATATATATCCAACGCTCATACGTTTTTATCCACTTCATACGTTCACCCTTTCATAAAACGTGTCATCGTCGCATACATATGACATATAGTGGTGACGGATAAGGGGGGAGTACCGTTGAATATAGGGTTTATCGGAACAGGAAACATGGGAACGATTTTAATTGAATCGTTTATTAACGGCAATGCTGTGAAGCAAGAACAACTATTTATTACGAATCGAACGCTTGAAAAAGCGTACAGTATACAACAACGTTATCCAAACGTCCATGTCATACAAACGAACGAAGAAATAGCAAAACATGCAACGATTATTTTCATTTGCACAAAGCCGCTACATATGCCAGCCGTTTTAAAACAGTTACGGCCACATTTGACCGACCATCATTGCATCGTGTCGATTACGAGCCCCATTTCCGTTCAACAGCTCGAATCGCTCGTACCGTGTAGCGTTGCTCGCGTCATTCCAAGCATTACGAATCGGGCACTTGCGGGAAGCTCTCTCATTACCGTAAGCGAACGTTGTACAAAAGAAGAGAGAGCGACAATTGAACGGCTATTCCGTTGCATTTCTCGTCCAATATACATAGACGAGCCTATTACGCGCATCGCTTCTGATTTAACGAGCTGCGGACCAGCCTTTTTCAGCTACTTAATTCAAAAATTTATTGATGCAGCCGTTCAACAAACAGCCATTACAAACGAACAAGCAACGATGTTAGCAACAGAAATGATGATCGGACTAGGTGCTTTGCTTGAGAAACAATTGTATACGTTACCGACATTACAGGAGAAAGTATGTGTCAAAGGTGGCATTACAGGAGCTGGCATTGACGTGTTAGAAAAAGAAGTCGGGGACTTGTTCGTGCATATTTTTCAAAAAACGCATGAAAAATTTGACGAAGAAAAAGAAAAGGTGCGCCAACAAATTGATCATATTCGCGATGAATAAAAAAAATCCTTCTAAAATAAAACGTCCCAAAAGAAAACACTTTTGGGACGTTTATTTTTGCGCAATGAAAAAAATGCGCTCGCTTTCATTTGTCGGCTGTTGTTCTGTAAAATCCGCCCATACGTGCAACAAGCGAAAACCAGCTTGTTTTAACCACGCAACATATCGTTCAACATCGTACGTTCGCTGCACATGCATTTCGTCAACTCGCTCATATACCCCTTCTTCTAATCGAACAAAAAACGTCAATTCATGTTCGACGCTATGCGGCCAAGAGCCCGGATAACAGTTCCATATATAGCTTACTTGGTCATCATTGCTCGCAAACGTCCCATGGTGTAAAAAGACGTTTTCCATTTTAAATAAAGAATGAACGTCAAATAAAAACAACCCATCTGGCTTCAATTGATCGTATACGCGCGAAAACGTAGCGATCACATCTTCTTCTTGCAACAAATAATTGAGTGAATCGCAAAAAATGACGATCGTATCAAACGGCTCAAACGGACCAAAGTCGCGCATATCTTGCTGAAAAAATGAAAGATTAACTCCACGTTCTTGCGCTTTCATTTGCGCAATCGCCAACATTTGTTCCGATACATCAACACCTGTCACATCAAATCCTCTTTCAGCTAAGCGAAGGGCAAGTTCCCCTGTCCCGCATCCGAGATCAAGAATTCGCTTTCCTGTTCGGTAAGATGACACCGCCCGTTCGACGAGCGCACACCATGCATCGTATGGGGCATCGCTCATTAATTGATCATACCAACTCGCAAACCGTTCGTACGTCATACCCCAAGATCACTCTCAATTTGTTCAAGCGGCGCATCGCCCCATAACCGTTCGAGATTATAATATTCGCGGTCTTCTTTATGAAACACATGGACGACGACATCTCCTAAATCCACTAAAATCCAACGCGCTTCGTCAAATCCTTCAACACGTTTGACGACAACATCGTGTTCTTCCGCTTTTTCTTTAATTTCACGCGCAATCGCCTGTACTTGTTTATCCGAATTGCCGTGACAAATCATAAAATAATCCGCAACGAGCGAAATGCCTTTCATATTTAGTGCTACGATATTTTCTGCCTTTTTTTCATCTGCTGCTTTGACTGCGATGCGTAAAATGTCTCGTTCTGTCACGATGAAACCCCCTTTAATTTTTTTGCTATATCATTATACGTATGAAACGTATCTGGGTAAATGGGCTCGCGTTTGTCCATTAAAAATTGAATCGTATTTTGAAGCGCACGGAAAAGCGCTTGATCTAAATGTTCCCGCGCTAGCGCCCGCACTTCATCAACGCCTGGAAATGAACGATTCGGTTCAATATAATCGGCGATATACACAATTTTTTCAAGCAATGTCATATTTGGTCGCCCTGATGTATGATAACGAATCGCCTGCAAAATCTCTTCATCTTGAATGCCAACTTCCGTTCGTACTAAATATGCCCCAACAGGCGCATGCCATAATTCCGGACTATATGCCAACAAGTCTTGCGGCATTTGTTGTTCTACAATGATGCGCTTCATTTCTTCTTTCGTGCGAAATTTTGCGTAGTCGTGAAAAATGGCAGCTAATTCCGCCTTTTGCACATCAGCTCCGTACAATTTTGCTAGCTCGATAGCTGTTTCCATCACACCTACCGTATGAACGTACCGCTGTTCTTTTAATTGCTTGCGCACGATAGCTAACGCCTCTTCACGTTTCATACAATCGATTCTCCTTTATATATAGTTGAACCGCTTCTGGCAACAAATATGTCACGCTTTTTCCGTTTTGGATACGTTCGCGAATGAGCGAAGAAGAAACCGCAAACGTCGGCACGTCCACTTCGATGATCGGATACGGCGTACAAAGCGAATAGCCCGGACGTTTCACGCCGACAAATTGAATGAGTTGAACGAGCTCATCAATGCGATACCAATGCGGCAAATATTCGACCATATCTCCGCCAATAATGAAGTAAAATGTCGTATGCGGATGTCTTTTTTTTAACAAAACGATCGTGTCGTACGTATACGATCGCTCTTTCCGTTCTAATTCAATCGTTTCAACGCGAAAATGTGGGTCATTGGCAATCGCCATACGCAACATATTGACGCGATGCACATGATCAGTCACCTTTTTCTCTTTATGCGGCGGAATGTAGTTTGGCATAAACCATATTTCATCGAGCTTTAATTCCGTTCGTACATCATCGGCAATTAATAAATGCCCATAATGAGGCGGATCAAACGTCCCACCTAAAATGCCTACTTTTTTCACTGCATCGCTCCTATTTTGGTAACACAATTTGCTTTCGTTCACGAGACTCTTTGTATAATACAATCGTATGACCGATCAGTTGGACGACTTCCGCCCCTGCTCCGCTCGCTAGCTGCTCGGCAATCACTTCTTTTTCTTCTTCGCAGTTTTTTAATACGCTCACTTTAATCAGCTCTCTCGCTTCAAGCGCATCGGCAATTTGTTTAATCATATTGTCGTTCACGCCGCCTTTTCCGACTTGAAAAATCGGCGTTAAATGATGAGCTAAAGAACGTAAAAATCGCTTTTGTTTTCCTGTTAACATGTTTTTCCTCCTAACTGTTGCATGACAACTTGTTCCATTCGTTTTGTATCTGGAAAAATTCCTGTCCATTTTTCAAACGCTAGTGCACCTTGGTAGACGAACATGCCGACGCCGTTTTGCACGCGCGCACCCTTCTCTTTTGCTTCTTGCAGCCATTTTGTCATCAGCGGATTATAAATAATATCGCTGACGATCGTCCCTTTTTTTAACGTTTGAAGAGAAATAGGCATCGCATCGACATGTGGATACATGCCGACAGACGTTGTATTAATAATGATATCATACTCTCCTAAACGTTCCTCTGCTTCCTCAAGCGAGTAAACAGAAGATATTTGTTTTTCAATAAACGTCTCTGCCTTTCCTGCTGTGCGATTACATACATCAACGGCAGACACACGATGTTTCAAAAGAGTAAAATAAATGCCGCGCGCCGCCCCGCCTGCGCCGACAAGCAAAATGCGCGCACCGGACAATTCAATGTTCATTTGCTCACATAACGCTCGGACAAACCCTTCACCATCTGTATTATAACCAATCCACTTCCCATTTTCATTGACAACTGTATTGACGGCTCCCATTTGTTTTGCCGTTTCATCAAGTTCATCCATATACGCCATCACTGCTGTTTTATGCGGAATCGTCACATTAAACCCTGCACATTGTAACGCTTTTAACCCTTGCACCGCCTCTTTTAACAGGTGAGGCTCAACATGAAACGCATGATAGTGCGCATCGATACATAACGATTGAAACGCATCGTTATGCATAAGCGGTGATAAGGAATGATGAACAGGACAGCCGATTAGCGCAAATAATTTCAAGTTCCTCTCCCCCTCTTTGTTAAATGAGCGATCTGCGTAACATCACACCGACGCCTTTTGGCGCATATGCAACGACATGAGCGCCAGGTTCATGACATGTCACCCAACCGAGCCCTGAAAAAACAATATCTGTTTTCGGCTCTTTTAATGTGAAATGGTGGGCAACGAGCGGTGGCAATTGCTCGCAATAGCTTTTGCGCGGCGGCTGCAACAACTCCCCAAGATGTTTCTCATACAACTCATCCGCATGTTCGCGCTTCGTTCGATGAATAAACAATTCATTTGACATATAACATACAAATGGACGTCTTCCACCGCTTACGTAATCTAACCGAGCTAGCCCTCCGAAAAATAACGTTTGTTGTTCATTTAATTGATACACTTTCGGTTTAATTTCTTTCTTTGGCGTAATGACTTTTAAATCTTTTTTATCGACGAAATGCGCCATTTGATGATGATTAATAATTCCCGGCGTATCATAAAGAGCCGAGCCGTCATCAAGCGGTATTTCAATCATATCGAGCGTCGTTCCCGGGAAATACGATGTCGTAATGACATTGCCTTTTCCTGTCGCTTCTTTAATGATGCGATTAATAAACGTTGATTTTCCGACGTTCGTGCAACCGACGACATACACGTCTTTTCCGTTGCGGTATTCATCAATCGCTGCCATCACTTCTTTCATTCCGTAGCCTTTATTGGCGCTCACTAAAAAGACGTCGCGTGGCTGTAAACCGAGTTCGCGAGCCGATTGTTTCATCCAGCGCGTCACTTTTTCATGTTTAACGGATTTCGGCAATAAATCGACTTTGTTGCCGACAAGTAGCACATCTTTTTTTCCAACAAAGCGATGCAATCCCGGCAGCCAGCTGCCGTTAAAATCAAAAATATCAACAATTTTCACGACTAATCCGTCTGCTTGTCCGATGCCGTGCAAAATGTTTAAAAAGTCATCATCCGTTAACGAGACGTCCTGCACTTCGTTGTAATGTTTTAATCGAAAACAGCGCTGACAAATAATTGGATCTTTCTCTAGCGCTGAAGGAGGCGCATACCCGATTTTCGTTTCATCTTCCGTTTGAATTGTGACTCCACATCCAATACAAATCATTTGTTCACTCATTTTCATCACTCCCAATGAATCATACCTTTTTTTCGCATCATATTTAAAATTTTTCGTTCAATATTTCGGTTAATTCGAGTAAAAAAACCGTCTGTTTGTGCAACAGGAACGACTAAAATCGTATGTAGCCCGAGCCGATTGCCCCCAAATACATCGGTGAGAAGTTGATCGCCAATGACGACAACTTCTTCTTTTTTCAACTTCATGTCGCGCAACGCTTGTTGAAACGCTCGTGTTAACGGCTTGCGCGCTTCAAAAATAAACGGAATGCCGAGCGGCTTAGCGAACGCTTCCACCCGCTTTTTATTGTTATTGGATACGACGGTGACTTGAATGCCGCTTTGTTTCATTTGTTCGAACCAACGAACAACATCAGGCGTCGCGAGCGGACGATCCCATTCAATTAACGTGTTATCTAAATCTGTAATAATCCCTTTTATTCCTTTTTGTTTTAAATGTTCTGGAGTAATTTCAAAAATACTTTTCGCATGTTCGTTCGGCAAAAAATATTTTAACATACGTCCTCATTCCTTCTCTCTTTTTTACATAAATAAACAAATTGTAAAATCTTTCGACAAAATCCGACGTTTTTCACATCATGTGGATAACTTTATACACACGATCCACATTCATTTTTCAACATTTCCTTATCGTTATAAACAACAAATCCACAACTTATCCACCAACACATGTGGATAATTAGAACAATTGTTCTTATTTTTGATTTATGGTAAAGTGAAGATAAACCTACCATTATATGTATACATTCTTCTATGTATACCGAGGAGGCGAAAAAAATGAAATGTTTGCCTGACGACTTGTTAATTGAGTCATACTACAAAGCAAAAGAATTACAATTAAGCAAAGAATTTATTCAACTCATTGAACGAGAAATTTTCCGTCGCCGTCTAGACCATAAAATTAAACAGTCTTCATAACGAGCCTTCAGTTACTGGCTCTTTTTCTTTTGCGCAAAAAAGCCGAGACGTTGCCCCATTTTTACTTCAAGTGGCGGAATAACTTGTTCATCTAGCGTAAAAGCGCCCTTTTCAAACAATAGCACAACGGTTGAACCGAACGAAAAATATCCAATTTCTTCCCCTTTGTTCACATAGTCGTGCTCATGTGTTAATTCAATGCTGTTGACAAACATCGCCCCGACTTTCACAATGGCTATATGCATTCCATTTGTACACAGCTCAGTAATTCTTCTGTAATTTTTAGAAAGTGGATCTTTGCCATATTTCAATCCGAGACGGTTGACAGGGTATGACTTGCCACCGAGCTCCCACTGCTTCACAACTTCCCCACATATTGGGCTATGAATGCGATGATAATGGCTCGGACTTAAATACAAAATAATAAACGTTCCATGCAAATACTTTTCAGCGATCCGATCATCGCCAAGCATCTCGCGAATGGAGTACGTTTTTCCTTTGACGATGATTTCTTTTTTATCTGTAATGATGCCGACATCTTCAATAACGGCATCGACAGGGCTTACGACACTATCTGGGTGTTCATCGATCGGACGAAGTCCTTTTTTTAGCGATCGGACGAACAATTGTTGAAGCGTTTCATATTCGTGCAACTTTTTTTCCATTTCTTCTTCATTTACTTTATATACTTTCGCATAAGATGGAATAACCCACCGACTCCATTTTGAGCGCGTAAACGAAGCAAGCCACTTCGATGTCAAAGGATGATTTGTTAATTCAATAAAGAGGCGATATAGCCATTTGACCAACGATTTTCCCTCCTAAAGTAAAGAATATCCTTTACTAGTTTGCTTATTATCAATAAAATATTAGTAACCGAGTGATATTTTTGGCAAGTGGGTTGTCACGATTTTAATAAAGGAGTGAACGTGTATGTTTTTATCCGATTATATTGATCATACCATTAAAAAACTTAAAGCGCATACGGCAAACGTATTGACGTTGACAAATTTAAGCCTCGGAGGCTTTGCGATTTTATTTGCAGTGAAAGGCCAGCTAAACGTCTCTGTATTGTTTATTTTTTTGGCAGCACTTGCCGATCGTTTTGATGGAACGGTCGCTCGGAAAATGAATATTGAATCTGACTTAGGGAAACAATTGGACTCAATGAGTGATATTATATCATTTGGAGTAGCACCTGCACTATTACTTTATCAAGGATTATTGCACGAATTTGGCGCACCCGGCTCATTTTTTACAATTTTTTATATCGGTTGCGGCGCTTTTCGCCTAGCACGATTTAACATTACGGAAAGCAACGGATATTTTACCGGTTTGCCGATCACAGCGGCAGGTTGTTTATTGACGCTTAGTTATTTAACGATTCATTACTTCCCACCTTACGTCTTTATTTTCATTATTTTTACGCTTTCTCTTTTAATGGTCGGTTCATTCCGATTAAAGAAAATGTAACCCTTGAAGTTTTCCACTTCAAGGGTTTTTTTCGTACAAATTTCCCTTTTCAAACATTCGGATAAATTATATGATAAACTTGGATTTATTTTTCATTCTACAACTAGAGGTGATATCATGGACCGTACGTCCTTAATCGGGCTCATTCTTGGCATTATCGCTGTCGGTGTCGGAATGGTGTTTAAAGGGGTAAGCCCGTCTGTGCTCATTAACCCTGCTGCGATTTTAATCATTTTATTAGGGACAGCGGCCGCCGTCACGATCGCCTTTCCAACGAAAGAAATTTCGAAAGTTCCAAAGTTATTCGGGGTCATTTTTAAAGAGTCAAAAACGCCAAAAATTGAAGAACTCATCCCGCTGTTCGTGGAGTGGGCAAACATCGCTCGCCGCGAGGGGTTGTTAGCGTTGGAAGCAAAAGTAGCCGAAATCGATGACCCGTTTTTACGCAACGGATTAAGTTTAGCCATTGACGGACAATCACAAGAATTTATTCGCGACGTGATGACTGAAGAAATTGAGGCGATGGAAGAACGTCATTTAGCGAATGCAACGATTTTTACGCAGGCGGGAACGTACGCTCCAACGCTTGGAGTACTTGGTGCCGTCGTCGGATTGATCGCTGCCCTTCAAGATATGTCCGATATTGAACGTCTTGGTCACGCGATTAGTGCGGCGTTCGTTGCGACGCTTATGGGAATTTTTACAGGATACGTTCTTTGGCATCCATTTGCAAACAAGCTAAAACGCAAATCGAAGGAAGAAATTAAAGTGCGACAAGTAATGATTGAAGGCGTGCTTTCAATTATTGAAGGACAAGCACCTAGAGCGATTGAACAAAAATTAGCTTCTTATTTACCGATGAGCGAACGTCAAAAACTTTTAGGACAAGGAGCTCAAAATAATGGCGAAAAAGCATAAAAAACATCATCATGAGGAACATGTCGATGAAAGCTGGTTAATTCCGTACGCCGACTTATTAACGTTGTTGCTTGCGCTATTTATCGTTTTATTCGCAAGTAGTCAAATCGACTCAAAAAAATTTATGGAAATTGCACGTGCGTTTAATAGCGTATTCACAGGCGGGACAGGAGCGCTACAATATTTAAGTCCTGTCGAACGGGAAGAAATGGACTCGATTATTAAAGATTCGCCAAATCAAAAACCGTATGTCAAAATTTCAAAAGAAGAATACGAGGAATTAAAAAAGATTCAAAGTAAATTTAATGAATATGTCAAAACGAATCAATTAAGCGGAGAATTGTCTGTCGCGATGACAGAAGAAGGATTGCTTGTAACGATTGCGAACGATGTGTTGTTCGACTCAGGCAGCGCTGATATTAAACCGCAATATCGCGATGTCGCGAAAAAAATATCGAACTTGCTCGTCATGAATCCGCCGCGCAACATCGTCATTAGCGGACATACCGACAACGTGCCGATCAACAATGCGAAATTTGCTTCCAACTGGGAATTAAGCGTTATGCGCGCCGTCAACTTTATGAAACTATTGCTTGAAAATACAAGATTAAACCCGCAGTTATTTAGCGCAAAAGGGTATGGAGAGTTTAAACCGATCGCCTCAAATGCGACACCTGAAGGACGCGCGAAAAACCGACGAGTAGAAATTTTAATTATGCCGCAAGAACCTGCACAATAAAAGCGAGGGAGCCTCCCTCGCTTTTATTCATCCTGTCAATATATCTCCATTCGGATAACGAATATTTGTTTTTTTCGGCTTCGCAATCGAATATACGAGCGTTAACGGACCTAATTTCCCAAACAACATGACGCCAATAATGAGCACTTTTCCGATCGTTGATAAATGCGATGTCATATTCATCGAAAGTCCAACTGTACCAAATGCGGATACAACTTCAAATAAAAGCGCAAGAAGCGAAGCATCTTCCGTAAGTGTCAATATCATCGTCACAACAAAAATAAACAACATGCTCATGGATGCAATGGCCAATGCTCGTAAAATAATCGTATGGCGAATCGTTCGCATCCAAACGACCGTCTCTTCTTTTCCTTTTAAAAAACTCATCACCGCAAAAATAATGACCGCAAACGTCGTCAGCTTGATTCCTCCGCCTGTCGACGTGCTTCCTGCTCCGATAAACATAAGGAAAATCATAAGCATCGCCGTCGGTTGTTCAAGTGAACCGATATCAATCGTATTAAATCCCGCTGTTCTCGGCGTAATCCCTTGAAAATACGATGCCCATAGTTGCTCACGAAACGAAAGAGCACCGAGCGTTTTCGGGTTGTTATGTTCGAATATATAGAAGGCAATGATCGCCACAATGTTCACCACAAGCGTCATAACTAACATCAGCTTCGTATGGAGAGATAACTTTCTCCAACGTCGTTGATACAATACATCAAATACGACCGTAAAACCGAGTCCGCCGATGATAATCAATAAGGAGACCGTTATGTTTACGATCGGATCTCCGACGAAACGCGATAAATTATCTGGCCATAACGCAAACCCAGCATTATTGAACGATGCAATGGTATGAAAGAGGCTATAATATAGCCCTTTCGCCCAGCCCATTTTCGGAACCCAATCAATTGCCAACAACGCTGCCCCAACAAGTTCCATAAATAAAGAAAACAACAGTAAATTGCGCGCCAAACGAATGACACCACCGAGCGACGGTTGGTTTAACGCCTCTTGCATCAACATGCGTTGCTTCATCCCGATTTTTTTCCAAGCACAATAACAACGAGCACCGCAAATGTCATAATTCCAAGTCCACCCACTTGAATAAGTACCATTAAAACCACTTCTCCGAATACAGTAAACGTAGAGCCAGGATCAATCGGTGCTAAGCCGGTTACGGTTGCTGCGGATGTCGATAAAAAGAACGCATCAAGCCAGCTAATTTCCTTCTCTGTTGCAATCGGCAACTTCAACAACACACCACCGACAACGACAAGAAAAAGAAACATGCTAGCTAACAATTGAGGGGGAGTGAGCTTTAACGTTTTAATCATGCTCCATCCTTCTTTCGTATGTATGTTACATGTTCCGATTATACAAGATTTTCTTTTCACAAACAAAGGGGGAAAAAAGAAAAATAATGTGTCCAAACACGAACAAGTTTTCTAATGCATATACATACATAAGCAACAAAAGACCGCCTGCGAGGTGAACGATGATGGGTGCCATTTTTTCTGCGCTTGCTTTGTTTATAAAGGAGCTCGTCTTTTTCGTATCTTATGTAAAAAACAATGCCTTTCCACAACCGCTTGATGCAAAAGAAGAAGCGATGTATTTAAAACGAATGGCAAAAGGAGATGAAGACGCTCGCAACAAGCTCATCGAGCACAATTTGCGCCTCGTTGCGCACATTGTAAAAAAGTTTGAAAACACTGGAGAAGACCCAGAAGATTTAATTTCCATCGGCACAATTGGCTTAATTAAAGCGATCGAAAGCTATTCAACAGGAAAAGGGACAAAACTCGCGACATATGCCGCTCGTTGCATTGAGAATGAAATTTTAATGCACCTTCGTTCGCTGAAAAAAACGAGGAAAGACGTTTCTTTGCACGATCCGATCGGGCAAGATCGCGACGGAAATGAAATTAGCCTACTCGATGTATTAAAATCAGAAGATGAAGACATTATCGACATGATTGAAAAAAATAATGAGCTTGAAAATATCGCTCAACATTTACACGTCCTTGACGATCGTGAACGACAAGTCATCGTCAGCCGCTTCGGCTTAAACATGCAACCTGAACGCACCCAGCGCGAAATCGCGAAAGAACTCGGCATTTCTCGCAGCTACGTTTCACGCATCGAAAAACGGGCATTAATGAAGCTATATCACGAATGTTATAAGCACGATAAAGGAAAAAAAGGATCATGACAAAAAGGTGTCCCAACATCACGGGACACTTTTCATACGATAAGTTTTTGTTTCTTGCGCATTCGTTTTTCGATGTAATAAACAGGAACAATAACAAACGTCCAAATGGTAAAGTAGTGAAGCAAGACAAGCAGCGGGTTGTTTGTGCCGTGTTCTTTAAGGAATTTTTCATGGCGAAACGCTCCGTCCGGTGGGGTTGGCAGTGTGCCAACCGTCTTTCCAGCAAAGGATGGTGCGTTTTGTTCGGCAAATTTCGGTTTGAACTCTCCTTCGCTTGGCTTGACATATTGCGAACTCCAATACATTCCGCCAGCTAAAAGCGCAAATGTCAACACGCTAGAAATGAACGCTCCTTTCCGCCACGTTCCGTCCTTTGCTTTGAACACTTTTTTACTAACACCCATGATCCATTGCCAATGCAAGCCGAGATGAAGGCCGACTAAAGCAAGCGTTGTGTTGGCGAAAAGGTCGTGAATTTCCCGTACAAAATGGTTCCCCTCTAGTGCGACGTTCGAAAACAAAACACGCGAAATCAAAATCCCCGATACAATGACCGCTGCCATCGAAACAAGCAACAAGATGTTTAAGGCAAAGCTGATCCTCGTTTTCTTCGGAAGTTCGGAAGAAAATATTTTTTTCGTCGTGTTGATTACCCAACGATAGTTCAATCCGATATGAACAAGAATCGCCACTCCGATTACAGTTCCAGCAATTTCATGAAACGGCAATCCATTAAACACTCTCGGATTCATTAACAACACAAACGCAATCGCCATTGAGACGTCCAATATGATTTTTACGATGTTTTTCTTCAACACATATCCCCCCTGATTTACCATATCATGTACTGTATACCGTAAGTGTACGAGTCAATGGTGAAAAGTAGATGAAAAAAGGGGGATATTTCACTACGTTTAGATAAAACATCGCCTACCGTTTTAAAAAACGTTATGACCACTACTAGCTTTACATCCCACTACGTTCAGATAAAACTTCGCATTCGTGAATAGCTTTATAGTGTAGTTCATCTTTACATCCCACTACGTTCAGATAAAACACCCATGATCTTGCAATTCTCTAATGATGTTTTTTGCTTTACATCCCACTACGTTCAGATAAAACTGATAAAATAATATCGTGAAGCGTCTGTCTAAATGACCTTTACATCCCACTACGTTCAGATAAAACTCATGAAACTAAAAAACGCCTATTTGACAATCAATCCTTTACATCCCACTACGTTCAGATAAAACTTATAATGTGGATAAGTTTGTGGATAAGTTGTACTATATCTTTACATCCCACTACGTTCAGATAAAACCGTAAAAGTTGTATACACACTAAATGAAGAACTCAACTTTACATCCCACTACGTTCAGATAAAACGCAACAAGAAGCAGCAAAACAAGAATCGGAAAGTATCTTTACATCCCACTACGTTCAGATAAAACTCTGAAAACACATGTTTCGTTGGTATTCCTTCATCTATCTTTACATCCCACTACGTTCAGATAAAACGAAAGAAGCGTTGTATAAACGACTCAAGGAACAGTCTTTACATCCCACTACGTTCAGATAAAACTTTTTTATTCCCCCCCTACG
>NZ_RXXX01000021.1:0-43650 GCF_011006755.1 Anoxybacillus sp. MB8 | reverse complement strand
GGTCAAGGGCGAATCCAATTCCACTATCCTCTTTATTTTCCTTCAACAGGTAGACCATGATGACTTTTCATAGATTTTTTGACGCTACCTTAATTGTACATACTCTTCTTCGCTCAGCTCTTTTGCTTTCCATAAAGCAAATGCTTTCTTTAAACATTCTTTATATTCATGTTCTGGTTGAGAATCAATAACGATTCCTGCCCCCGCCTGTACATAGGCAAGACCATCTTTCGCAATCATCGTTCGAATCGCAATGTTTAACTCCATATCGCCATTAAATCCGATCCAACCAATGGAACCTGTGTAAACACCACGTCGAACAGGCTCTAGCTCTTCGATAATTTCCATTGTTCGTACTTTCGGAGCCCCTGTAATCGTTCCACCTGGAAACACAGCGGATATCACATCGAACGCGTCTTTCCCTTCTTCAAGTCGTCCAGAAACATGCGAGACGAGATGCATTACGTGAGAATATTTTTCAATCACCATAAACTCGTCTACATGTACCGTCCCATATGCACATACACGTCCAAGATCGTTCCGTTCTAGGTCAACAAGCATTAAATGTTCCGCTCGCTCTTTTTCGTTTGCTAATAATGACTGCGCAATTTGTTCATCTTCTTGAATTGTTTTACCACGTGAACGCGTTCCTGCAATCGGACGTGTACTCACATACTCCCCCTTCTTTTTCACAAGTAACTCTGGGGAACCGCTTACGAGTTGAAATTCAGGAAAATGCATATATGCCATGTATGGTGATGGATTTAATGTACGTAATTTTTCATACACCGCAAACGGATGAGTAAGTAACCGTTTCGACTGTCGCACAGACAAGTTCACTTGAAAAACATCGCCTTGCGCAATATACGCACGCACTTTTTCGACAGCTTCCATAAACTGCTCTTCGCTCATTGATACCGTTTCTTCCTTCTCATAGTTCGGAATAAACGGACGAGAAGCATCAGCCAAGTCCGTTGTCCATAATTGCTCGTATCGTGCAAGACGTTCGTGCGCTTTCTGCTCTTCTCCGTCTACATAGTGAGTAATGAAATAAAGGGACGATTCAAAGTGATCATATACAAACACATCGTCAAATACGAGAAAATACAAATCGGGCATATTTAAATCGTCACGTGCGATCGAAGGAAGCTTTTCAATATACCGCGCACAATCGTAACTGATGTATCCAATCGCTCCGCCTTGAAAGTCTGGGCCTTCCTCTAATTTTTCTATCTTCCATTGATTGAACCATTTTTTTAATGATTGCAATATATTCCCTTCAAACGTCTCTGTGCGATGTTTCTGCCACACTGTCAACTTGTCATCTTTCCCAATGACAACCGCAAATGGTTGTAAACCGATAATACTGTATCGACCGTCCCGTCCACTCTCAAGCAAAACATGATGCAACTGTTTTCGTGACAATGCTTTATATTGAGAAAACCAATCACGTTGTGCGTATGTGATTTTTTTCATCATCGGTCGTCGCTTTTGCTGGGTCACAGATGTCCACTCCTCTCCATCAGTCCATACGCTTATTGTACAACGAACATATAGAAACAATCACGAAAAAAAATTCGGCAAGAATGTCCTTGCCGAATTATTCTTCAAACTGATATAGTGGTGTGCTCAAATAACGTTCACCGTTACTTGGAATAATTGCTAACACTTTCTTTCCTTTTCCTAATTTTTTCGCCACTTGCAACGCTACATGAATCGCTGCACCGGATGAAATGCCTCCTAAAATGCCTTCTTGGCGAGCAGCTAGACGAGCGGCTGCAAATGCTTCCTCCGTCTTTACAGTAACGACTTCATCGTAAATGGATGTATTTAAAATATCTGGGACGAATCCCGCACCGATACCTTGTATTTTATGCGGACCTGGTTTTCCACCTGAAAGCACAGGAGAATCAGCTGGTTCAACCGCATAAATTTTAATGTTTGGATATGCTTGACGCAACACTTCTCCAGCTCCTGTAATCGTTCCACCCGTTCCAATTCCGGCTACAAACGCATCTAATTGATCGCCCATTTGCTCAACGATTTCTTTTCCTGTCGTTAAACGATGCACTTCTGGATTTGCTTCGTTTTTAAATTGTTGCGGCATAAAATAACCGTGCTCTTGTGCAAGCTGCTCTGCTTTTTGAATAGCCCCTCGCATTCCTTCGCTTCCTGGGGTTAATACAAGCTCTGCCCCATAAGCACGAAGTAAGTTACGGCGCTCTAAACTCATCGTATCAGGCATAACGAAAATGGCTTTATATCCTTTTGCGGCAGCAACCATTGCTAAACCAATTCCCGTATTTCCGCTTGTCGGTTCAATGATTGTATCCCCAGGCTGAATTTTTCCGGCTTTTTCTGCTGCTTCAATCATCGCAAGCGCAATCCGGTCTTTTACGCTGCTTCCTGGATTCATAAACTCTAACTTCACATATACATCTGCGCTATCTTCATCAACGATGCGATTTAACTTCACTACCGGTGTTTGACCAATTAACTCTGTAATGGATTGTACTACACGCGCCATTTCATCCACCTCTAATCCCGAGTATTTTTATAGAATTTGTAACCAATTTATCAGTTATTTTCGAAATTGTCAATCATTTATTTTTGTTTTGCTAATTTTTTTAACTCCTCAAGATCTTCGGCCGAAAATGTGTACGTTTCATTACAAAAATGACAAGAGGCTTCCGCTTTCCCTTCCTCATCAATCATTTGTTGAATTTCTTCCGCTCCTAAGCTAATGATCGCATCTGCTACTCGTTCACGTGAACAACGACAAACAAATGATACAGGCATCGTTTCGAGAATTTTTACATTTTGTTCCCCACCAAGCAATTCATATAAAATTTGTTCCGGTGTTAAACCACTTTCAATCATTTTTGAGATCGGCGGAATAGTAGCCAAATTTTTTTCAATGTCGGCAATTGTTTTTTCTTCTGTACCCGGCATAAGTTGTAAAATAAAACCACCCGCCGCTAATATCGTATTATCCGGATTCACTAACACACCAACCCCAACGGATGATGGCGTTTGTTCAGAGGAAACGAAATAGTATGTAAAGTCTTCACCAAGTTCTCCAGATACGAGCGGAACTTGTCCTGTAAAATAATCGCGTAACCCTAAGTCTTTCACAACTGTTAATGTTCCATTTGTCCCAACTGCTCGAGCGACATCGAGCTTCCCATTCGCATTCAATTCAAAATGAACATGTGGATTGGATACGTAACCGCGCACATGTCCTTTGGCGTTACTATCAACAAGAATATGCCCAATAGGTCCGCCACCTTCAATTTTAATTGTAATTTGGCTATCTCCTTTTAACATCGCTCCCATCATCACGCCCGCTGTCATCGCACGACCTAATGCTGCAGACGCTGTCGGCCATGTTTTATGTCGCCGCTGCGCCTCCCGAACGGTTTCTGTTGTTCGTACGGCATACGCTCTCACTTGCCCATCGTATGCCAACGCTTTTACTAAATAATCTGCCATTGCTGTCACTCACCTTTCTTGTTTCGCTCATATAACAATTGCAATCCTTTTAACGTTAAAAATGGATCAACGATATCAATCACATTCGATTCATGGGCAATTAATGATGCTAATCCACCTGTTGCAATTACTTTTGGAGGAATAGTGCTTTTTTCTTTCATCCGTGACACAATTCCTTCTACTTGTCCAACATATCCGTATAAAATACCTGCCTGCATCGCACTCACTGTATTTTTCCCAATAATATCGTCTGGACGGGCAATTTCAATGCGTGGAAGTTTAGCAGCACGAGAATAAAGCGCTTCCGTAGAAATCGTAATACCTGGCGCAATAGCTCCTCCCATATATTGTTTATGCTCGTTAATATAACAGTATGTTGTTGCGGTACCGAAATCAACAATAATGAGCGGTGCCCCGTACAAATGAATGCCCGCTACAGCATTGACAATTCGGTCTGCTCCGACTTCTTTTGGATTGTCATACTTAATGTTCAGCCCTGTTTTAATGCCTGGACCGACAATGAGCGGCTTAATATGAAAGTATTTTGTACACATTCGCTCTAACGCAAACATAATTGGTGGAACAACGGAAGAAATAATGATACCGTCAATATCAGAAAAATGCAATCCGACATCTTGCAATAACATTTTCACGATCATCCCATACTCATCTTCTGTTTTGCTCCGGCTCGTTTCAATGCGCCAGTGAAACTTCAGTTCATCTCCGTCATATACACCTAGTACGGTATTTGTGTTTCCAACGTCTAATACAAAAATCATCGCTCATCCCCACTTTTCCACAATTTGTTCCTTTTTTCATCATACCATAAGCGGACGGTAAAAAAAGATGCCTCTATAAAAAGAGACACCTTTATTCTTCTTTTTTCGTTTGAATATTTACTTTTACCTCATCTTGTTGATTGCCATTTCGATTTGGTAACGTACCGTGCTCAAACAAATGCTTGATTTGTTCCGCATCAAGCGTTTCAACTTCAAGCAACGTATTCGCAATCAGCTCCAGCTTATCGCGATTTTCCGTTAATACGCGTTTCGCTTTTTCATAACATTCTTTAATAATGCGCTGCATCTCAAGATCGATTTCGTATGCGATTTGATCGCTATAATTTTGCTCGTTATGCAAATCACGACCTAAAAACACTTGACCGTGAGATTGGCCAAACTGCATCGGTCCAAGCTTATCGCTCATACCGAACTCCGTAACCATGCGACGAGCGATGCTTGTAGCACGTTGGAAGTCGTTATGTGCTCCTGTACTCACTTCACCAAATACGATTTCCTCCGCAACGCGTCCGCCGAGAAGACCTGTAATTTTATCAAGCAATTCTGGTTTTGTCATAAAATAACGGTCTTCTTTTGGTAGCATGACCGCATAGCCGCCTGCTTGACCGCGCGGTACGATCGTTACTTTATGTACCATTTCCGCATCAGCAAGCACCATGCCAATGACTGTATGACCTGCTTCGTGATAAGCGACAATTTTTCGTTCTTTTTCAGAAATGACGCGACTTTTCTTAGCAGGACCAGCAATGACGCGATCCGTTGCTTCATCAATATCGCTCATATCAATTTTTTTCTTGTTGCGCCGAGCTGCAACAAGCGCAGCCTCATTTAATAAGTTTTCTAAATCTGCACCAGAAAAACCAGGTGTACGCATCGCAATCGCTTTTAAGTCAACAGATTCATCAAGTGGCTTGTTGCGCGCGTGCACACGAAGAACGGCTTCACGTCCTTTCACATCTGGACGATCAACGGTGATTTGACGGTCAAAACGACCCGGACGTAAAAGAGCAGGGTCTAAAATGTCTGGACGGTTTGTTGCAGCGATAATGATAATTCCTTCATTTCCGCTAAATCCATCCATTTCAACGAGCAATTGGTTTAATGTTTGCTCCCGTTCATCATGTCCTCCACCTAAGCCGGCACCGCGTTGACGCCCGACCGCATCAATCTCGTCAATGAAAATGATACAAGGAGCGTTTTTCTTCGCTGTTTCAAATAAATCACGCACACGCGAAGCACCGACACCGACAAACATTTCAACGAAATCTGAACCGCTAATAGAGAAAAACGGAACACCTGCTTCTCCAGCAACAGCTCTTGCCAATAATGTTTTCCCTGTTCCAGGCGGTCCGACGAGAAGAACCCCTTTTGGAATGCGAGCACCAAGCTCGACAAACTTGCGAGGATCTTTTAAAAACTCAACAATTTCAACAAGTTCTTGCTTTTCTTCATCCGCACCGGCAACGTCTTTAAAGCGCACGCGCTTCTTATCTTCGTTATACAATTTCGCACGGCTTTTGCCAAAATTCATCACTCGGCTGCCGCCGCCTTGCGCTTGATTTAATAAAAAGAAGAACAAAATAAAAATGATGATAAACGGAATAATGGACGTAAAAAACGTCACCCATCCGCTCGTTTCATCAGCAGGCAACACTTCTACTTTCGCCTGCTTCGCCGCCTCATCGATTCGCTGAAGCACTTGTGGGCTGTTTGCGACATATGTTGTAAAAAACTGCCCTTCAGCGTAAGTTTTTAATTGCCCGCGAATCTCATAAACGCCTCGTTCTGGCTTCAATGAGACATACTTTACATCACCATTTTCTAGATGGGTAATGAACGCATCGTACGTCATCCGTTCCGCCCGTTGATTGCCGCCATTCAAAAAGCTGACAACGCCAATGACGACAAGGAAAATAAGTAAGTAAAAGATTGTATTACGGAAAATGCGGTTCATCTCCTACCTCCTCCCACACTTAAAACACGCTATAGTCAATAGTATCATAGAAAAACGTTCCAAAACAAACGATGTGCATGAAAAAATTATTTGCTATATACTTCTGGCTTTAACACACCGATGTACGGAAGATTTCGGTATTTCTCACAATAGTCTAACCCATAACCGACAACGAATTCATCTGGAACGATAAAACCGACATAATCGGCTTCAATATTTGCTTTTCGACCAGATGGTTTATCGAGCAAAGTCACGATTTTAATCGATTTCGCTTTACGATAACGGAATAAATCTGCTAAATAACTTAGCGTTAAACCGCTATCAATAATGTCTTCAATGATGAGCACGTCGCGGCCTTCAACTGATGTGTTTAAGTCTTTCAAAATTTTCACTTCTCCAGAAGACACTGTCGCGTTTCCATAACTTGATACATCCATAAAATCAATTTCTAAATATGTATCTATATGCTTAATTAAGTCTGCCATAAACGGCATAGCACCTTTTAGTACACCAACCGCAAGCGGAAAGCGACCTTCATATTCTTTCGTCAATAATGCTCCTAACTCTTTTACTTTTTGTTGAATTTGTTCCTCAGTAATTAAAATTTTTTCCATATCTTGATGCATACCCATATTCTTTCCTCCTACCATCATTCATTGCTTTTTATAGTGTAATACAATATAACGATTTTTTGTAATATTTGTTGCTGTATAAATCGATTTTTTCACACCAGGAATCCATATGATGTTCCCATTTGCATCTTCAACAATTGGCCATTGTTCCCGTTCGTTCGCTGGGATTTTTTCGTCAATAAAAATGCGGGACACTTTTTTCGGACGTTCCATTCCTTTTACTTTCATGCGATCTCCGCGCTTTCTCGTTCGCACCCGAAGCGGCAAAGCTAATTGATCAACATCAATCACTACATGCTCATCGTCTTCAATGACGGGATAACGATCAACAAACTGACTAGTGAGTTGACATCCGTTCGGCAATCGGAGCGTATCAGGAACTTGGAGAAGAAATTCATATCCATTCGTTTGTTCCTGGTGAAACGTAAATATACACACCTCGTATTGACGAATAAGCTTTAATCCATTTGGAAAATGAAGCATACCTGAAGGATGTTGTCGTTTTAAAAAAAGTAGCGCTTGGTTTATATGTATAGAAGATAACGACGATGGAACATTCCCATAAAGATAGTTTAATATTAGTTGAATCCCTCGCCTTTGTAAAGGTTTTGGCATGCGCATAAACAAAGGAATATCGATACGGACGTGCCCTTCTTGTTGATCAGCAACATCCTTCAATTTTTCTTTCGTTAATTGCTCTAAAAATGCTTCATCTTCGCTTATCATCTCGCTGAATTGTTGCACATGTTCATGAGCATGACTGTTTTCACTTTTTAAAAAAGGGAGAACGTAACGGCGAAAACGATTGCGCGTATAATCATCTTTTTCATTGCTCGGATCGTGACGAGCACGCAAACCATTCTTTTGACAATACTGTTCAATTTGCTGTCGATCAATGCATAAGAAAGGACGAATAATATATCCGTTTCCAAATGGACGCTTGATTGGTATGCCTGCATATCCTTTCGATGTGCTTCCGCGCACAAGTCGCATAAGCACCGTTTCCATCTGGTCATCCCCGTGATGAGCTAAAGCAATACAATGCGCTTTGTACTTACGCATCACTTGTTCAAAAAAGGCGTAGCGGCAATCACGAGCTGCTTCTTGCACCCCTTTTCCCGTTTGCTCCATATATAATTGGACGTTCAACTGTTTAGCCTCACATATAATACTACGTTGATCGCAAAAATGTTTCACAAAATGCATATCTTCTTCCGACTGTTTTCCTCGTAACATATGATCAACGTGTGCCACAACGATTCGAATGTCATATCGCTTTCGTTCGCTCCATAAAAAATGGAGCAACGCTAACGAATCCGGACCGCCCGATACACCAACAACGACGGTCGTATGACGCTCGAGCAATTGATGCTTTTCAATAAATTGGTGTACAACTTCTAACATACGCTCCCTCTTAACAACGTCGTTTTTTACAATCGTACCATATCTCATTCCTTATACTCAAAACGAACGCAGAAAAAAATTAAAGAATTTGAACGTACAAATAAACGACATACATAAATAAGACGCAAACAAACAAAAACATCGTCTCTACCCAACGAAATTTTTTCTTTTCTTTTACCCGCACTACTCTCTCTTCTCGTTTTTTTTCTTTCTGCATAGACGGTTGTTGTATACATTGCAATAGCTCTTTTCTCATTTCATAAGCGGAAGTATACTTTCCATCGAGTGCACGCCATAATATTTTTTCATATGTTTTTAAATATGGATGGGAAGAAATCATGAGACGCAACTGCTCTCGTCCATTTTCTTTTCTTTCAAATCGCTTTGGATAGCACATATTAATCATAATCATCGCTACGGCAAACAAATCATACGATGGCTCTGCTTTCCTTGTTCCCATCCCCCAATACCCTCGATCAAAAAACTCTGTAAATTCTTTAATTGCCCTTCCACGAATCGTCGTACCGCCCACATCAATTAACCGCACTTTTGGAACCTTCCCGGAAACAATTAAATTTTCCGGCTTTAAATCTCCAAACACCCATCCTTTTTCATGTAACTGATGCAAATCGCCTAGCAGCTGCAACATAATCACAACGATCCAGTCTTTTCCACGCTTTTGAATAAAAGTTAATAAGTCATCTCCTTCAATATACTCCATCACATAAAATGAATAAAATTTTTTTTCTTGCGGATAAAACCAATCATCTACATCTAATAAACAAGGTCCGAGGGCGACTCCCTGGACCTCTGAAAATCGTTTCAGTACATTTACTTCTGACATCATAGCTGTTGCTTCATTGCTTATTTTTAGCGCTACAAACGTTCGTCCTTCTTTCGCTAAATAAACAACCCCGTTGGCTCCTTTACCGAGCTGCTTAATAATTTCATAGCGACGTTTATGCCACTTTCCTTGTATGACCGTTCCTGTTCGGATATTACATAGATTGTTCGATGTATACATCGTCATCACCATCGTGAGTAAATAAACTTTTTAATGGACGTCTTTTTTGGAATTGTTGTAGCGCCTCGCGAATAGCTGGACCGGTCGGTGTAATTCCCCCAGATGTTAGCTTCGGAAATATACTTGAAATCGACTCCATTTTCGGCGTCCAATCTAAAATGCGGTCTACCTCTCCTTTTTTCCCGGGAAATACAAAAACAGAAAATTCATTATTTCCCAAACGAGCATTTAAACTAATTGATAAATCCAACAATGCTTCTTTCACAGTTTGCAACTTCGTCTTCATACTTCCGCTTGTATCTACTAATATTAAAACTTGTAAATTCACTGTTTCCCCTAATTCTTCGACAACTTCCATCACTTCTCCCCTTTTTTCTGGCGGAAGCTGCTCGATCGAAGCTTGCGATCCTAAAATTTGTTTCAACTCTCGATTAATGACCCCTTGCAACGTCTGTGTCATCGCTTTTCTCGTTACCATCTGTACCGTCTGTGACAATTGTTTAGCATACACAACTTGACTAATTCCACCACCTGACTGAGCAATGCCTTCAATTTCACGCAACCCTTGCTCATCAATGATGTCTTGGTCAAGAACACCGATCACATTTACTGTAATTCCTTGCTCTTTCGCTAATGCTGCCATAGCAATTGGATCTTCACCGTGATTTGAACAACCATCTGTAATTAATAAAATTTGACGTAACGTCCCTTTCCGCATACGTTTATCCCCTCCGAAAAAGTAGTATACTCCCATCATCGACGTTCAGAGGGGATTTTATACCTTTATTTCATATATTGATATGCCGGAATGACCGCCCATTTCGGTGTATTATGCTTAATGCGTGCAACAACAATTGTCATATCATCTTCAATTTCTCCACCATTGACACGAATGACTTCTTCTAACAGCAATTCTGATACTTCTTGCGGATCATTCGTTTTTAATTCTTTAATTTTCCGTTTCATCCATACATCATGATTTTCAATGTGCGACACGCCATCTAAAATGCCGTCGCTCATCATAATAAGCAAATCTCCTGCTTTTAATTGTTCTTCAATCATTTCAAACTCTACTCCTGTAATAATGCCAATTGGCAAATTACTCGATTCGATTTTCATCACGTTGTTTCCGCGTTTAATGAAGCTTGGCGAAGAACCGACTTTCAAAAATTTTGTTGTCGCATTTTGCAAATCGACAATAGCCAAATCTAGCGTCGAAAAAATTTCTTCTGTCGTCCGTAAAGCTAAAATGGAATTAATGGATTTAATCGCAATTCGTTCTTCAATTCCTGATTGTAAAATTTTTTGTAACAGCTTGAGCGTCTCTTTACTTTCATAATGCGCTCGTTCACCATTCCCCATTCCGTCGCTAATAGCTAACGCATATTTCCCTCCGCCAATCTCCATCATTGCATAGCTGTCGCCCGAAATGAATCCGCCTCCTTTTGCGACATACGCAACACCTGTGTCAATGACAAACGCTTTCGAAGAACTAAACGCAACCCGACAATCCCCATTCGGATATACAGAACAATCTTCTTTTTTTACAATGATCGTCTCACCTAAAATATCAGATAACATCGGTGCAATAAGCTTTTCGCACTCCCCTCTTCCATCGCAATACGGAACGACCATCTCAATGTCAACGCTTCCTTTATCTAAACTATAAATTTCAACATCGTTTACATCGATCCCAAACTGTTGAAGGGCATGTAAAATTTGTTCTTCCTGCACATAATAATTTTCACGTTCTTTTTGAATTTCTTTCGCAAAGTCTTCCATGACTTGCGATACACCTAATAACTGTTCTGCGACAAGTCTTCTGCTCTCTTTCATTTGTTGCTTTAATTTTTTATTCGCTTTATAAAACGAGACGTCTTTTTCAATAATTTGAACGACTTTATTCGCTTTCACACAATGTTTGTTCCATTCGCGTAACAACTTCGTATTCGTCATTTGATCATTTTCGCCTGCTTCTTGCATAATCTTTTTCATGTAATCATATGTTTTATCAAAGTGGGTGATCCAACATTGGTCTTTCTTAAAACACGTTTGACATGTTTTCGCGGCAACATCGCTTAAAAAGTAATCAATTTCACGTTCTTCCTCTTCCTCATGCGTAAGCACACCGTATGACGAGAAACTTTTCGATAACGCTTGAAACACATGAGAAAATTGTTCAACTCGTTGAGCTGTAACATCGCGAATTTTTCTTACATATTGTTGTTGCTCATTCGTATGCTCAACCGTTCCCGGCACATATTTCGCCATTTTGCTCGTTAACGATTGCGGAGTGATCATGAAAAGAAAAACCGCAAATAACGATTCGACAACATTTGGGATGATGTCTGCTATCCCTTGGCTATAAAGGGCAATGAGCAATGTTGCAACGACGAGACCAAATGAAACACCTAGCTTTCTTCCCTCCTTTAATAGTCCACCGAGCAATCCAGCGAAAGCTAGTAAGCTCATTTGGTATAAATTCGATACGTTCGCTAAGCTTAAAATGAGCCCTGTAACGACACCGACAGTCGAACCAACGGTCGCACCGGCGACAAAAGCGAACAAAAGCAATAAATAGCGCGCCGCCACATGCTCTAACGAAAGATCGTAAATCGACCAACCGACCATTCCTGTCAGCATGGAAGAAATAAGAATGACAAAAGAAATGACTTCTTCTGGCTTTAACGTTTGTTTATATTTTTGATGGTCAAATAACGGAACGCTTTGTAAAAAAATGAGCGTTAAAATGAAGGCAAGAGCAGCTTCAATAAACATCGTCATTCCTTCGTATATCGTCCATCCATCATTCCACGTATAAATCATGGCTGTTTTCGCAAAGACAGAGGCGAAAAAGACGACAACCGGCAATCTTTTCGGTGGAGCATCAATCCAATAAAACAAGCGATAAAAAACGAGAAACATAACGATCGAAGCAACAATAAATAAAGAGGTGGAAAAGGAAACGGTCAACGCTCCCGCAAATAAAGCAATAAACACAAAGCCTAACTTATCGCGACGAAGTAAATAAATTGCCGCAAAAAAAGGTAAGGCAAACGGAGTCATTTTCGTTAAAATGAGGGCTCGTCCAAGCAAAAAGCCAATGACTAAAAACAAAAATCCTTGCTGAAATAACAAATGGCTTAGACGAACCGTAAACCGTTGAAACCATTGCGAAACTGTTGTTCTTGTCTCACTTAAAGGTACTTCCGCCATTTGATTGACTAACTTCCGTTCTAATCTCTCCATATTCATCCTCTCCCTTTTTTCCATATATTCGTCTATTACTCTGTATTATACAGACTGAATTATCAAAATTTTGTCAAAAAAAGAAGATGAATCAT
Source organism: Anoxybacillus sp. MB8 (assembly GCF_011006755.1). NCBI lineage: Bacteria > Bacillati > Bacillota > Bacilli > Caryophanales > Anoxybacillaceae > Anoxybacillus > Anoxybacillus sp. MB8. The sequence continues at coordinate 31,000 of NZ_RXXX01000021.1, read as the reverse complement.
ATAAATCTTTCGACGGAATCCCACAAAAAACGGCTTACATAAACAAAAAAACACCAATTTCGTGACGAAATTGGTGTTTTTTTGATGACCCGTACGGGATTCGAACCCGTGTTACCGCCGTGAAAGGGCGGTGTCTTAACCACTTGACCAACGGGCCACTATATCATTTGGTAGCGGCGGAGGGAATCGAACCCCCGACCTTACGGGTATGAACCGTACGCTCTAGCCAGCTGAGCTACGCCGCCATGCAACGACATTCATTATACTAACACGTTTCTTAAACAAAGTCAATAGTTTTTTTCACTATGAAATTCAAACGAAAAAGCATCCACTCATGAAATGGATGCTTATATAAACTGCCTCATGTCTCATTCGGCAGCAAGTTAACCGCGTCGAGCACCACGACCTCCTCGTTTCGATTCAGTATGGCGTTTAAGGGATGCTAAGCGATCTTCACTTTCTTTTAAGAAACGGCTAATTTTCTGCTCAAAACTTTCTTTTGAAGCGCGATCATTTCCTTTATTGCGCGGACGTGAAGCTTGTTCTTTTGCCTTTTTGATCGATAAACCAATCTTTCCATCTTTCTCAACATTAATGACACGAACTTCGACAACATCGCCTACTTTAAGATGCTCGTTAATGTCTTTTACATAGCTGTCAGCTACTTCACTAATGTGCACTAAGCCTGTCGCGCCTTCTGGTAACTCAACAAACGCTCCGAATTTTGTAATGCCCGTTACTTTTCCCTGTAACTTGCTGCCTACTTCAATTGACATAAAAAAAGTGCTCCTCCTTAAAATCTGAAAAATCGTTTCTTTCATTATACATAATGAAAAAAACAAGTGTCAATAAGCCTTATGCCTATCTCTCTTACTCATCAGGAGTGATGAAAATAATTTCTCCTTCTTTCGACAAAAAATATTGTTTTCGCGCCAATTCGGCAATATATTTATCATCATTTAATTTTTTGATCTCTTCTTTTAACCTTTTTTCATCTTTTTGTAACGTGCGCAACTTTTCCTCTAGTTGCTCTTTCGTTTTTATTTGTTCATCGATTGCGGAAGATTGTGTCATCATCGTATATAAAAACAGCGAAGAAGCGGCTAACGCCATCGTTGCCACAAGGCTAAAGCGAATAACGATTTTTTTGCGACGTCGCGCCTTTTTATGTTCTTGTTTTTCTTGTTGAATAACATACGACGTTTGAATTTTTTTTACTTTGCTTTTTTGTGGGGCGCCCATGTTTTTCACCGCTCCTTCTTCATTACCCTTTTTTTCTAAATATATTCGTGATTTTGATGAGAAACCCTTTTCCAATATGAAAGAAACGTCCAACCGCTGCTTGAAAGCGAAGTGGGGTTTTTCGCCAAATGAAATGTCCAATCCATATAAATGGTTGCAATAAAAAGCGGATACATACATATATGGCTTTATATAAAATTTTACCAATAGATAAAACAAAATGACAAGTAGCGATCAATAAAAAAACAAAAAAACGGTAAAGAAGTCGGAGTGGAAATACGATGATGTAATAAAATAACCGCATAAGGAAACGATATAACGTCACAACGATGCGAATAATCTGTTGCAACAAGCGAACATACATATTTTGAAACAACGCTTGGTAAGCAGCGTACCCACATAAAATAGCTAAAAAAATGTACAAGCGAATTTGCCCATTATTCACGAGCAATAACGTGTAAAATACATATAGCGCTTGTACGATCCAAAAAAGAATATCTGCAATCCATACGATCAGCCGATGACGTTCGGAACGATGGAATATATGTGCGTATGTATCAAAAGATGCACCGATGATGATTCCTGTTCCAATCATCGCAAGCAAAGTCGTAAATTGCACATGTAAACTCATTTAAACAACTTGCTAAAGAATCCTTTAGCTTTCTCCGTATGGTGTTCGTCCAAGTAAACGATTTCGAAAATTTTCCCCTTAATTGACACAATTCCTTTATCTACGTCTAAGTTTTTCATTTGTAGATTTTGTCCTTTAATAGACAAAAAGCCCATAACCGTTTCTAATAAAAATTCTTCATTATCAAAGCTTTCGACTTGCTTCACACCCGTAATGTCTAACGTGCGGCGACCGCGCATCACAATGTCATGTTCTTGAATCGGCCCTTTATTTCCAATATTTTGCGTCATCATTGTCTCCCCCTCACAACGATCGTTTGTACAAGTGTATGAGGGGGAAAAATGGTTTAGAACAAGCTATTCCACTCGCTCTTCTTTTACGATTTCATATAAGGCGCTCGCTTCTTCTTTTTTCGCATGTTCTTGTAAGTCGACCACCTTCACTGTCACATGTTTTTGACCAAATTGGATCATAATTTCATCGCCTATTTTTACTGTTGAACTTGCTTTCGCTTGTTGACCGTTAATAAATACACGTCCTTGCTCAGCTACTTCTTTCGCTAATGTTCTTCTTTTAATGAGTCGAGAAACTTTTAAAAACTTATCGAGTCGCATATTATAACCCCTCCCTTTTTGCTTCTTCCCATATTTCATCTAGCTGGTCTAGCGAATATGATTTCCAATCTTTCCCGCTTTGTTTTACTTTTTGTTCAATGTATTGAAAGCGACGGTGAAACTTTTCGTTCGCCATTGCTAACGCTTCTTCAGGATTGACCTTATAATATCGACATACGTTAATAAGCGCAAACAATAAATCACCAAACTCCATTTTTAATTTTTGTTCATCCATGCGATTGGCTTCTTGTTTCACTTCATTCATTTCTTCTTCCACTTTACGCCACATCGACTCTACTTCCGACCAATCAAAACCAACTTCCGCTGCCTTTTTTTGATATTCATATGCTCGCAAAGTGCCTGGTAACGCTTTAGCCACCTCGTCAAGCAATGAATGGGACGCACTTTGTTTTTCTGCCTGCTTTATCGCTTGCCAATTACGCACAACTTCTTCAGCATGCTCGACATGAGTATCCCCAAATACGTGTGGATGACGACGAATCATTTTTTCTGTAATGACCCGAATGACATCATCAATCGAGAACATTCCTTCATCTTCTCCAATTTGAGCATGAAGCATGACTTGTAACAATACGTCACCTAATTCTTCAATCATGTTTTCATCGTCTTGCTGATCAATCGCATCCAGAAGCTCATATACTTCTTCAAGCAAATATTTTTTCAGCGACTCGTGCGTCTGTTTTCGATCCCAAGGGCAACCGTTTGGCCCACGCAATGTCGCAATGACACGTCGTAAAGTAATAAAATCATGGTACAACAGTTCATCTGTTTCTACTTTCGGCACATAGACGCTCGTCAAATTGCTAACGGTCATCGCCCGATCAAGCTCGTACAGCGGAACTTTTTCGATGCGCTCTTGTTTACTTCCTGCTGCATAAACGATAAAAACCGGATAATCGTGCGGTAATTTTTCTAATAAAGCTAGTTTGACATCGGATGCAATAAACGAATCATATACTTGGCAAAAAATGATATGATTTCGCAATTGAATTTCGTCCGATTGAAATGAAGTCGCATCAATCAATTGAAACCCTTCAATCGGATCGAGACGAACTGCGGCAAATAGCGCATCAAGAAAGCTTTGTCCTCCTTCAATGCGAACGGATATATGATCTCGTTTTTCAAGCAATAACTTTACTGTGCGCTCAGCAACAAGTGGGTGTCCCGGCACAGCATATACGATATCCCCTTTTTTTGCTTCTTCACATAAATAAGCAACAATATGTTCATACACTTGTTCAAATTGATCATATTTTTCATATATATCGTCAAATGATTGAGCGTGTATTCCTTCTGCCTCTAATTGTGCAACAACAGGATGATCTTTTGTTCTCACAAAGAGGCGCTCCGCTTGTTTTAACGTACGGTACACACCTAAAGACAACTGATCGATATCTCCTGCTCCGAGGCCGACAATTGTAATTGTACCCATGACTATCCAGCCTTTCTTTGTTTGATGTTTGTTAAATAGCGACCAAGTGGAATAGAAAGCAATTCCCTATCGGTGAAAACCCCTTTTTTAACGATCATTATAATATAAACAAATGCCCCTATAAAAACCCCAACAACTGCTTGAAGCGATGAAAACATCCTTCCTTGATGAACAGGTAACTCGTTCGTTAACATGATGTATCCGATTAAAATGATTGCCATTACTGCAGCCGCTTGCATCGTTCGCATGACCGTAGCGCCCGAAAACAAAGGACGGGACATTCTTTTTTGCACATAAAAAAGAGCGCTTGTACACATGACAACATATGCGATGAATGTTGCCATTGCTGCCCCAACCGTATGCCATAAAGGAACGAGCCATATATTTAACACCCACTTCGTTACCATCCCTATACATACGATGACAAGCGGACGAAATATATCCCCAAGTCCTTGTAAAATAGCAATAAACGTTAACGTTAACGAAGTAAAAAAAATACAAATAGACAAAATCATTAACTCCATTGCCCCAGCATGATCTTTAAACAACATGATATTCGCTTGTTTTAATATACAAACTAAACCAACTGCTGCTCCTAATCCAATAACAAAAGCTACCCGAACAGCTGTATATATCCCTTCACGTTGTGCTTGTTCGCGTGATAACATCGGCACAATCGCTAACGAAAAAGAAGTAGCGACTACGGTTCCAAGTTGAATGAACGGTTGACCACGATCATAAATTCCTTTCGCCGTTTTAGCTAGCTCATGTAATCCTGCTTGTTGCAGCAAAGGTAAAAGAGTAAATGAATCAACGAGCTGCATTAAAACGAGCATCATGTTCGCTAAGCAAATCGTCACTCCGTGAATCGCTAAAAATGACAGCACTTTTCGCTTTTCCTGTTTTGGCAATTGTATTCGCGTATAGGCATTCATTCGTCTTCGCAACATATATGCAACGAGAACGAAAAGCGCTGCAAAACTTCCCATGAGCGAGCCAAACATCGCACCAGCTCCTGCTTCATAAACGGTAAATCCGCGATGAAGCAAAAGAAAAGATAGAAACAAAATGGCTACTACACGTATGAACTGCTCCACGACTTGTGAAACAGCTGTCGGAACCATCTCCTCTCTCCCTTGAAAATATCCGCGTAAAACAGATGTAAATGGGAGAAGCAAAAAGGCAAACGAAATCGCACGAATGAGCGAAGCTAATTGATCATCTCCCATCATGCTCGCAAGAAACGAAGCACCAAAATACAAAACGGAAAACATAATCATGCTGATAAATGATAAAAAATAAAAAGAAAGCCGCACAACCGCAAACTCATATGTTGACTGTTTATTTTCAGCAATCAGTTTTGAAATCGCAACAGGGTACCCATACGTTGATAAAGCAAGAAAAATACCGTAAAACGGATAAACTTGTTGGTAAATATAAAATCCAACATCGCCCGCAATATTTTGATACGGAATACGATAAAAAGCGCTCAATATTTTTGTAAATAAGGCCGCAAGCGTCAATATGAACGCTCCACGCAACCAATCTTTTCTTTCCATCATCTTTCACCTTTTCAATCGCGTATAATGATACATCAAAAAAAGGTAGCGAGATGCTACCTTTATTGTTCCATTTGACGAGCAAGGAAGCTCGCTGCCGTTTCTGCTGCTTTATGCTCCACTTCGCCAAGTGTTTTATCTTTCGAGAAAATAATAACTGCCCCGATCGGATCTCCTCCGGCAATAATCGGTGCAATCACATATGATTGCATATGCTCTTCATGGGCTTGGGCAAATGACACGTTTGTTTCTTCTGTATGCAAAACGGACTGACGATCTTCCATCACTTTTTCAACAAGTTCACTGACGCTTTTGTTTAAATATTCTTTTTTCGATCCACCTGCTACTGCAATAAATACATCGCGGTCACAAATGAGCACAGGTTGTCCTAAGCTGTCAAATAGAGCCTCAGCGTACTCTTTTGCAAAGTCGCCTAGTTCGCTAATCGGCGAATACTTTTTCAAAATGACCTCACCATCACGGTCCACAAATATTTCAAGCGGGTCTCCTTCACGAATGCGAAGTGTTCTGCGAATTTCTTTCGGAATGACTACTCGTCCTAAATCATCGATTCGTCGAACAATACCTGTTGCTTTCATCTATCGATGCCTCACTTTCATGTAGTTATTAAAAATGGCACTGGTGAAGCAGTTGAATAATTCACCATTGTTGTGATTAGTATCCGTAACAAACGAAGTTATATACACAATGAAGGGGGATTTTTTTTAAAAAGTGAAAATCCCCCATCTTCATCATTGCCACTTATTTATAAACAATAAACATAAAACAATCAATTATTTTTTAGCATATTTTAACCCTTTTAGCAACTCATAAATGATCATCATCCATTGTTGTGGCTTCATTCCTTTCGCATGAACGACAATTTTAAATCGATCGCCGTCCATGCCAAACCCAACATCTCTTCCATACGGTTCACCGAGTTTAAACAATTTGCTGACATCAATTTGCTTTGTCGTTTCTTGTGAAAACAAAATCGTAATATCTTGTTTCGTTTGCTTAATGGACTCAATGAGATGCTGTTTTGCATATATTTTCATTTCTGCGATTTGGAATAAATACGCCACTTCATCTGGATACTCACCGAAACGGTCTAACATTTCCTCACGCAATTGTTCGAGTTCCTCTAACGAGTCAAGTGCGCGGAATCGTTTATACATCTCGATTTTTTGTTGTTCATTTGAAATGTAATGCTCTGGGATATACGCATCCACTTCTAAATCCATTTCCACTTCAAACGGTTTTTCTTGCTTCATTCCTCGTCGTTCCTCAATAGCTTCTTTCAACATTTGAGAATAAAGCTCAAAACCGACGGAATCAATAAACCCGTGTTGCTGTGCCCCTAATAAGTTCCCAGCTCCTCGAATAGACAAATCGCGCATCGCAATTTTAAATCCTGATCCAAGCTCTGTAAATTCCTTAATTGCCTGTAATCGTTTTTCAGCGATTTCATTTAGCACTTTATCTTTTCGATACGTAAAGTACGCATACGCAATGCGATTGGAACGTCCCACTCGCCCACGCAATTGATACAGTTGGGAAAGTCCCATTTTGTCGGCATCATAAACAATTAACGTATTCACATTCGGAATATCGACACCTGTCTCGATAATCGTTGTACTTACTAACACATCGTACTGTCCTTCTAAAAACGCAAGCATGACCGCCTCTAATTCATGTTCGGACATTCTCCCGTGCGCATACGTGACGCGCGCATCAGGCACGAGCATCGAAATTTCTTCCGCTTTACGATCGATATCTTCAATGCGATTATAAAGGAAAAACACTTGTCCTCCGCGCGCCATTTCGCGCTCAATCGCTTCTCGCACAATGATCGGACTATATTCCATCACATACGTTTGTACGGGGAAACGATTTTCCGGAGGTGTTTCGATGACAGATAAATCGCGGACACCGATAAGCGACATATGCAACGTGCGTGGGATCGGTGTAGCGGTTAATGTTAATACATCGATATTTGTTTTTAGTTGTTTAATTTTTTCTTTATGAGCAACACCGAATCGTTGTTCCTCGTCAATAATTAATAAACCTAAATCTTTAAACGATACATCTTTTGATAAAAGCCGATGCGTACCAATCACCATATCAATCGTGCCGTCTTTTAAACCTTGAATCGTTTCCGCTTGTTGTTTTTTTGTACGGAAACGACTTAATAAACCGACGTTAATCGGGTATCCTTGGAAACGTTCACGGACCGTTTCATAATGTTGCTGGGCTAAAATTGTCGTTGGGACGAGAAATGCGACTTGTTTTCCGTCCATAATCGCTTTAAATGCGGCACGCAATGCGACTTCTGTTTTTCCATAACCAACATCCCCACATAATAACCGATCCATCGGCCGCTCGCTTTCCATGTCCCGTTTAATTTCGCGAATTGAACGAAGCTGATCTTCTGTTTCTTGATATGGGAACGCTGCTTCAAATTCCCGTTGCATTTCATTATCAGGTGAGAAGGCATATCCTTTGCTTGCTTCTCGCTCGGCGTACAGCTTCATTAAATCTTCAGCAATATCTTGAACGGAAGACTCTACTTTCTTTTTTACTTTCTTCCATTCTGTTCCACCTAGTTTGTAAATTTTCGGTTCTTTTCCTTCTGAACCAACATATTTTTGGACGAGATCCATTTGATCAACAGGAACGTATAACGTATCATTCCCTTGATATTGAATATGAATGTAATCTTTATGAATTCCGTTAATTTCTAACGTTTCGATTCCTAAATACTTTCCAATTCCATGATTGACGTGAACGACATAGTCACCAACTTTTAAATCTGTATAACTTTTAATACGTTCCGCATTCGACAATTTTTGACGTCGCATAGGACGTTTCAATCGCTTTTTAAATAGCTCTTCCTCCGTAATGACAGCCAGTTTTTGCATCGACAATTCAAATCCTGCGACGAGCCCAGACGGAACGATTTGACATTTTCCATGTAATAACGCATCGTCTTTTCCAATTTGAATCGCATCAATCTCATAATCTTCCAACGTTCGCTTCAGCTTTTTCGCCCGTTCTTCGTCCCCCGCTAGCAACACAACAGCATAGTTTCCCTTTTGCCAACGTTCGATTTCCGCCTTTAACAATTGCATTTGACTATAGAACACTTGCATTTGCTTGCAAGATATATTGACAATATTTTGCGGATGTGTATATGGGATATGACGTAAAAATAAAGACAAATAAATGGTTTGCTTCATCCGTTTTTGTAGCACTTCGGGAAACGAATGAGAAATCGATACGTTTTGTACGATTTTTCCTTCTTCCAATAAGTTCGTATACCACTCTGCCTCTTCTTGCTCGAGTTTTTCTGCTACTTCTTGAATGCGACTCATTTCGTCAATGACAACTACACCGTTGTTTGGAATATAATCTAGCAAACTTGCAGCCGAAGGGTAAAAGAATGAGAAATACTTGTACATTTCTTCGATTGATTTTCCATTTTTCAGCTGTTCCAATTCAAACGACACATGTTCGTATAAGCGATTTTTCGTCTTTTCATCATGAATATGCTGCAACGTATCATGAAATTGTACTTCTAGTTTTTGAATAGCTTCAGCCATATGTTGTTGTTCAATAATGAGCTCCGTCGCTGGACCGATGAATACTTCTTCTATTTCAGCTACCGAACGTTGATCGTCAACTGCAAACGTCCGAATGGACTCAATCTCAATATCAAATAACTCAATACGATAAGGAAGTTCTGCAGTGAGGGGATAAATATCAATAATGCCTCCTCGAACGCTAAATTCCCCTGGCGTCGAAACGACTGATACACGCTCATATCCCATCGCAACAAATTGTTGCAAACAACGTTCGACATCGACTTGCTCACCAACACGAAAATGAAGTTGATAACGCTCCCATACATCTTTTGGTGGAAGTAGTCGTCGCAATGCTGCAATTGGAGCGATAACGATTCCTTTCTTCCGTTCACACCAATAGTTCAATACTTCTAAACGTTGTGCTCTCAATTCTGGACTAGCTACAGCTAATTCAGCTGCAATTAATTCATTGACCGGATAAAGAAATACTTCCTCCTCATCCACTAATTGAATCAGATCATCATATATTTTTTGTGCTTGAAATAAATTGTGCGTTACAATGCATAAAGGCCGTTCTGTCTCCTCATACAAAGAAGAAATAAAAACAGAACGGGCTGAACCAGATAACCCTGTTACAAGCTGCTCTTTTAACCCATTACGAATGCCTTCTGCAACCGATTGCATGTCCGCATGATTGATAAAATATTGTCGTAAGCCTCGCAAAAAACTCCCTCCTCTCCAAACATAAATACAAAAACGCTTTGGGAGCCCCAAAGCCAATTATTGAATGAATTTTTCATATTGATGAAGATCAGGATTCCGATCTAATGCCTCTTGGCAATGTTCGCAAATAGATTTCACGTAAACTTCTCCTGAAGGGAGATACTGAATCATATCTAATCGTTCTTCTTCCGTTAACTGATGAAAACCTAATTGCTCACTTTCTAAATCGAGCACATCAAGCGTCCCCATTTTCATGCCGCAATGGCGGCAATAATAGTGTAATGCCATATCGTATCCCCTCCTAAATGGTTAATTCAATCGAATACATTTTGAACCATTTAGGAGGAAATTATTCAACTACTTATTGAATTCATTCATCACTTGAGCAAACGGAATTTGTAACGATCGCTCGCACGCATCAGCTGCCTTTTGAATCGCTTGATCAATATTTATTTTTTCTTCAGTTGTAAACCGACCTAATACGTAGTCGCTCACTTTCATCCCATTTTTCGGGCGATCGATACCGATGCGGATACGTTTCAATTGCTCTGTTTTCAAATGATGAATAAGTGATTTCATCCCATTATGCCCGCCTGCACTTCCTTTTGGTCGTAAGCGAACCGTCCCTGTTGGTAAGTCTAAGTCGTCATAAATGACAATGACATCATCGACGTCAATGTCGTAATAATCCATCAACGGCCGAACACATTCGCCCGATAAGTTCATATATGTAAGCGGTTTGCATAATATGACTTTTTCTCCTGAAATGATACCACTTGCAAATATACCTTGAAACTTCGTTTGATTGAGGGCAAACCCCCAGCGATGAGCAAGTTCGTCAACGACCATAAAACCTACATTATGTCTCGTTTGCTCGTACTCTTTTCCTGGGTTGCCTAAACCAACAAACAGTTTTGCCATTTCCCCTGCTCCTTCTCTCCATACTGCAAAAGACGTAACCAATGATGGCTACGTCCGTCACGGCGTTGTTTCGCGTCCTTCTTCCGATTCCGGTTTTCCTGGTTCTTGTTCTTCACCGCTATGAATTTCTTCTTCTTGCTTCGGTGGCAAGATCGATGCGATCACTTCTGTCGGATCATGATTTATTTCGTAAACACCGTTCGTTTGAATATGTGAAACTGTAATGACATCGCCTACTTGTAAATTTGTTATGTCTATATCGATAGACGGTGGAATATTGGACGGTAGCGCCCGAATGGACAATTGATGCATGGCCTGTTGCAGTACACCACCGTCTTTTACACCTGCTGCTTCGCCAATCAAATGAATAGGAACGTGAACATCAATTTCTGTCTTTGCATCAACCGCTAAAAAGTCAATATGAATCACATCATGGCGAATCGGATGCTTTTGCATATCACGAACGATGATGCGAATATGATTGTCATTTAATTGAGCGTCTAAAAGGCCGCTCCCGCCAACAGCCCGCCATTGTTTCAAAAACTCGGCCGCATCAACAAAAACAGGTTGGCTATTCGTCTTTTTTCCGTACAAAACGGCTGGGATGTGACCTTGTTTTCGCATTTGTTTCACATAAGAACGTCGATGATCTGTACGTAATTGAAGTTGTAACAATGAAATCACCTTCCTATTTTAGAATCGCTCATAGCTTCCCCTAAAATAGGAAGGTCTAAACGCCATTAATCGAACAATGCGCTAATCGATTGTTCTTCGTGTACACGAATAATTGCTTCACCGATAAGCGGAGCAACAGATAGCTCTACAATTTTATTCATTTTCTTTTCTTCAGGAATCGCAATTGTATTCGTTACGACAAGCTCTTTAATTTTCGAGTTTTGAATTCGTTCAATCGCTGGACCCGATAAGACAGGGTGCGTACAACATGCATACACTTCTTTCGCCCCATGCTCAGCTAACGCATTTGCTGCTAAAGTAATTGTTCCAGCTGTATCAATAATATCGTCCACTAAAATCGTCGTTTTCCCTTGCACATTACCAATAATGTTCATCACTTCTGCCACATTTGGTTTTGGACGGCGTTTGTCAATGATGGCAATAGGCGCTTTTAGGCGATCTGCCATTTTCCGTGCGCGCGTCACACCGCCATGGTCTGGAGAAACAATCACAATATCATCAAGTTGTTTTTCTTTAAAGTAATCTGCTAAAATCGGAACACCCATTAAGTGATCGATTGGAATATCAAAAAATCCTTGAATTTGTGGTGCGTGCAAATCAAGTGTAATGACGCGGGAAGCACCTGCTGTTTCTAATAAATTGGCAACCAATTTTGCAGTGATCGGCTCGCGAGAACGGGCTTTCCGATCTTGACGAGCATATCCGTAGTACGGCATAACGATATTAATTGTTTTAGCAGACGCTCGCTTTAATGCGTCAATCATAATAAGTAGTTCCATCAAATGTTCATTTACAGGGGCGCTTGTTGATTGAATAACATAAACATCGCAACCACGAATACTTTCTTCAATGTTAATTTGAATTTCCCCGTCGCTAAAACGAGAAACGGAACATTTTCCTAGTTCAACACCAATGACTTTTGCGATTTCTTGGGCTAAAATCGGATTCGAATTTAACGAAAATAACTTTAAATTAGAATTCAAATACTGAGACATGGGTAAGTAAACCTCCATTAGGATTTTTTCTTTTCTTGTAGACGTTCAACATAATTTTCTTTATTTGTTTGCCGAGCGCGCGCAATAGCTAAAGCGCGGTTAGGTACATCATCGGTAATAGTTGAGCCAGCTGCTACGTATGCTCCGCTTCCTACAACGACAGGGGCAATCAAGTTCGAGTTGCAACCGATAAACGCACCATCTTCAATTTTTGTCACATATTTATTTACCCCATCATAATTTACCGTAATCGTACCACAACCGATATTTACATCAGCCCCTACTTCAGCATCTCCGATATAGCTTAAGTGCGATGCTTTACTTCCATTTCCAAACGTCGCTTTTTTAATTTCAACGAAGTTTCCGATTCTCACATCGTCGCCAATTTTAGATAGCGGACGAATGTGGGCAAATGGACCGATCGTTACATCTTTGCCTACTTCGCTGTCATGTACAACAGAATGACGAATCGATGTATTGTCACCAATACGACTATTTTTAATTTCGCTATTCGGTCCGATAATGCAATTTTCACCAATTACCGTATAGCCTTCAATCCATGTCCCAGGATAAATGATCGTATCCTGTCCAATGTGCACATCAGGTGCTATATACGTATGCTCAGGATCAATGATTGTCACACCATTTGCCATATGTTGTCGGTGAATGCGCATACGCATAATTTTTTCTGCTTGCGCAAGTGCAATGCGGTCATTCACACCTAACGTTTCTTCAAATATTGGCGTTTCGTACGCTGAAATGATTTCGCCTTGTTTTTTCAAAATTTCGATGACATCTGGTAAATAATATTCCCCTTGCGCATTATCGTTCGACACTTTCGTAAGCGCTTCAAATAGCGCACGATTATCAAAACAATACGTTCCTGTATTAATTTCACGAATCATTCGCTCTTCTTCTGTTGCATCTTTATGTTCTACAATTTTTTCGACATGTCCATCTTGATTGCGGACAATGCGACCATATCCAGTTGGATCTTCTGCAAGGGCGGTTAAAATGGTTGCTTTCGCTTTCGTCTGTAAATGATGTTGTAAAAGCGCTTCCATCGTTTCTGAGGTGATCAGTGGTGTATCTCCGCAAACAACGAGAGTCACACCATCTTTATCAGCTAAATGAGGTGCTGCTTGCATGACAGCATGTGCTGTCCCAAGCTGTTGTTCTTGAATGACGTACTCACTTTGATTGCCGAGTTGTTCTTTGACTCGTTCTGCTCCAAAACCAACAACTGTAATTAATCGATCGACATGTAACGTAGAAATGGCATCTACTACATGCTGTACCATCGGCTTCCCACAGACAGGGTGTAACACTTTATAAAGCTTCGAACGCATACGCGTCCCCTGTCCAGCCGCTAAAATGATCGCATATCGTTTCATCGTAAGGCCTCCATACCTCTCTTTATCCATATTGAATATATATCAATTATGTATGTATTTCAAGGAAACATTGTCATCTACCAAAAAAATTCATCATTTTCACTATATGTTCTTTACTAATAGAATGAACATTATTTTCATATGAAAAGGACCCTTTTTTAACGAAAGGGTCCTCTGTTATGATTTACGAAGCACCTGCTTCTTCAAGCTCTTTTTCCAACTCACCAGCACGGTGATATTCAGCTAAAACAGCTTCTTGAATTTTCCCGCGGGTTGTTGAGTTAATTGGATGAGCGATGTCACGGAATTCCCCGTCAGGAGTACGCTTGCTTGGCATTGCGACAAACAAGCCGTTATTGCCTTCAATCACGCGGATATCATGAACGACAAATTCATGATCCAACGTAATCGAAGCAATCGCTCTCATACGTCCTTCGGTATTCACGCGGCGTAATCTCACGTCAGTCACTTCCATTCTGTTCACCACCTTTTCCCTATATAAGAACTTAAGTGAATTTATTCCACGTCGTTTTTTATTTTCCTGCTAACATGAAAAAAATTTTTTTACGATTGTTTGACAAGCGCAACGACTTCGATTTCAATTAACGCATCTTTCGGTAAGCGGGCAACTTCAACAGCGGAACGCGCTGGTTTATGATCGCGAAAATATTGTCCATATACTTCATTCATCGCTGCAAAATCATTCATGTCTTTTAAAAACACTGTTGTTTTTACAACTGTTTCTAAAGACGCTCCTGCCGCTTCAAGTACGGCTTGTAAGTTTTTGAATACTTGATGCGTTTGTGCTTGAATGTCCCCTTGTACCATTTCCCCTTCCGGCGTTAAAGCAATTTGCCCAGAGCTGTAAAACATATTGTTAACGATAATACCTTGGGAGTATGGTCCAATCGCTTGTGGAGCTTGATTTGTGTGCACAACTTTCATGTCTCTTCCTCCTGTATGTAAAAATCATTTATTTTTATTTGACAAAATGAAAGTAGTTTCCTTCTTCTACGGTAATTTGTTTTTCTTTGACATTCACAGACGTGAGTTTCACAAGGGAAACATATTCATCAACGAGTCGTTCTTCTGCTTCTTCTGACTCAACGAGCACACCAATGCCAACAACGTTTGCACGAAACTCTGAAAGCAAACTAATCATACCGTTAATTGTTCCGCCAGCTTTCATAAAATCATCAACAATTAAGACGTTTGCTCCTTCTCTTAAACTCCGCTTAGATAAAACCATCGTTTGAATGCGTTTCGATGAACCGGACACGTAATTGATGCTGACCATTGATCCTTCCGTTACTTTACTATCGCGACGAATAATGACGACAGGTACATTTAAAAAACTTGCAACTGCATAAGCTAACGGAATTCCTTTTGTAGCAACCGTTACAACAAAATCAATATGTTCATGCGCAAACGCAGAAGCATATAGACGCCCAATTTGGTTGACGATGCGCGTATCACCGAGCAAATCCGTCATGTACAAATACCCCCCTGGTAATAATCGCTCAGGGTCTGCTAGGCTTGTACATAATTGCTGAATAAACTGTTTTGCTTCTGCTTCCGACATTTTCGGGACATATTGCACTCCTCCGGCAGCCCCAGGGAGCGTGCGCAATAAACCGATTCCTTGTTGTTCAAACGTTTGCTTAATAATAGCTAAATCTTCACTAATAGACGATTTTGCTGATCCATATCGCTCTGCAAAAAAAGTCAGCGGTACAAGTTGATGTGGGTGATAAAGCAAATAGTGCGTCATATCCACAAGCCGACTGCTTCGCCTTAATTTCATGTGATAACCTCCTTATTGTTCGTGCCTTTCCCCGATTAATCGAACAGCATATACGTGTTCACAAAAACCCCGCAACCCGTTATATACACGTTGCAAACGCGAATCGTGTTGAACAAGGCCGAATACGGTTGGACCACTGCCACTCATTAACGATACATCTGCTCCAAAACGCTTCATTTGTTCTTTAATTTGAGCTACTTCCGGATGCATGTTTAATGTGACACTTTCTAGTACGTTCCCCGCAAGTGCACAAATTTTTTCGTAATTTTTCTCTTTAATGGCCGCAACCATTCCATCTACATTCGGATGATCAACGGATTGTAAATTTAAATTGCGATACACATCCGCTGTTGATACTCCGATTGTGGGCTTAGCTAAAATGACCCAACTTGGCGGAGGGGCAGGAATATGTTCAATTTTTTCCCCACGTCCTGTTGCAACCGCCGTTCCCCCATATACACAAAACGGAACGTCCGAACCGATCTCTGCGCCAATTTCAGCAAGCTCATCTAAACTTAAACCTAACCCCCAAAGCTTATTTAATCCGCGCAACGTTGCAGCTGCATCGCTACTCCCACCCGCAAGACCTGCTGCAACAGGGATGCATTTCGTAATAGAAATGGCTACGCCGCGACGAACGCCAAACTTTTCTTTTAACAATTTTGCAGCTTGATATGCTAAATTTCGTTCATCATCCGGTACAAAACGATTGTGGGAGATAATTTGAATCTTATCACAATATAAATCCGCTAACTCTACACGGTCAGCTAAGTCAATTGTCGTCATCACCATTTTGACTTCATGATAACCGTCCGGACGCTTATGTAAGACATCAAGAGATAAATTAATTTTCGCTGGTGCTTTCACTAACAACCTCAACCTGTTCACCTACTTTTCCGACTTCAAACTCCTATCGACATTTTACCACAAAAAATAGTGAACAAATACGTGCCTTTTCAATAGCTACAAAAAAAGAGACAACCGATATAGGTCGCCTCCTTCACTATCATGAATGTGAGCTGCTCATCGCTACTTGTTCGTCATCGAAAAATGTAAGCTGCACCGTCTCTGTCAATACGTCTGCATAACTATATGATACACGTTCAAAAGCGTTTTCTTCTTGATCGAGTTCAACGACAAATACGGACGGATATGTTTGGGCCAACACGCCGCAACGCTCGATTGTCTTTCGACGCCCACCGTTCGCTTTCAACGTCAATCTTTTACCGAGATTCGAATCCAACACTTTTTTAATTTCCGACAATGTTTTTCCCATCGTATCCACCTCACTATTACGTAGTATAACAAACAGAAATGAATAAGTCAAAAAATAAGAATTATATCAACAAAAAATATTTTATGTCAATACTTTTGTTTTTATTATGGACAATAATAAAAAAAATTATGTATAAAAAGTGTTAAAAAACAAAATCATATTGCCTTATCTTGTCTTTTTACCACAACGGCAAAAAGACAAGAGGCATTTGTTTATGTTTGCTCAGCAATCGTCCGAAACGGCATTCCTGTTCGCAAAACGCCTCGCGTTTCAACACCGCCAAGCCCTTTTTCTCCCGTTAATGTATTTCTTAGCACATCCCATACATTGACACGATCCATAAAAGGAGTAAAACTAATACGTGAAACAATATATACAGGGTCAAGCGCATGAATATTGACGCGTGCAGGCGAGCTAGCAAAGTTCGCACCTGCTCGAATAAGCGATTCGAAATGAGATTGACAAGCCCCAGCGAAAATGACGAGTTGATCGAGATTCGGAATTTTTTTGCGTGCCTGTCGCACCGTTTGCACAAAATATTTCGAATGACGATACGCTTTTAAATCATCCACCGATCCTTTTGATTTTGAATATGCATCATGCCCAGTGACAACTAAAATATCTGGACGCACTTGTTCAAGTAGCGGAATAATCCGATCAGGCATGTCTGTTTCGTGACAATGAACACCATATACCGGAACACCAATTCGTTCATACAACTGCATACATTTTCGTAAATAAAGCGGGTCTCCATCGATATGAAGCACTCGTCCTGGCAGTTGGAAAAAATCCATTTTCACTTCGTATCCACCAGTCGCTTCATATTCGCTTTTTTCCCGCAACAATCGATAATCTTGACGCAGTAATTTATAACATTGCTCAATATGTTGTTTCTCTTTTTCTTCCCGCTTCTTCTTTTCTCGCTCATCAATAA
Source organism: Anoxybacillus sp. MB8 (assembly GCF_011006755.1). Classification (NCBI taxonomy): domain Bacteria; kingdom Bacillati; phylum Bacillota; class Bacilli; order Caryophanales; family Anoxybacillaceae; genus Anoxybacillus; species Anoxybacillus sp. MB8. Next base: position 13,174 of record NZ_RXXX01000021.1, on the reverse strand, counting down.
CAACTAAATCGGAAAATGGAGCGTCCGCTATAAGTCGAACGTCTTCTCCATATAAAATTGCTTCTTTTTCTCCTTCTTTTTCTTTTATATCAATGACTCGAAACAAAATATCATATTCATACGATTTTCGCGCAACAATGTCACCAATTTGAATCATACACGCCCGCCCTTTCATCTGTTTTGTTTGTAACATATGCAACGAGAAGATCGAACGTGTAAAAAAAGAGGCTTTAAGCCTCTTGTGAAAAACTGTCGTATAGTCGCTCGCTCAAAAGAGCAAATTCAGCGATAGTAAGCGTTTCTCCTCTTCGCTTCGGATCAATATGAGCAGCTTGAAGCGCCTTTTCAATTTCATCTTTTTTCTGTTTACCGCCTGGTAAGTGGCTCATTAAATTGTTTAAAATCGTTTTACGCCTTTGCCCAAAACTTGCACGAACAACAGTAAAGAAAAAATCTTCGTTCGACACAGCGACAGCAGGTTGTTCTCGCTTCAATAAACGAATGACTGCAGAATCTACATTCGGCTTCGGTACAAATACAGTTCGTGGCACATGCATGACCGTTTCCGCTTGCGTATAATATTGAACAGCAATCGTTAAGGAACCGTAGTCTTTCGTTCCAGGCTTTGCCGCCATGCGCTCTGCTACTTCTTTTTGCAACATAACAACCATTCCGCGAATAGGTAAACGATCCGTTAACAACTTCATAATAATCGGTGTCGTGACGTAATATGGTAAGTTGGCAACAACCACAATATCTTCTACATCCGCTAACTGTTCCGATATCACTTGTTGAACGTCAGCTTTTAAAATATCTTGGTGAATAACGGATACGTTTGAATACGGGGAAAGCGTATCCGCTAAAATAGGAAGAAGCCGCTGATCAATTTCGAATGCGACTACTTTTTTTGCTCGCCGCGCTAATTGTTCTGTAAGCGCCCCAATTCCCGGTCCAATCTCGATGACACCTGTTCGCTCAGAAAGCTGAGCAAAATCAACAATACGATGTAAAATATTCGGTTCAATTAAAAAATTTTGTCCAAGGCTTTTTTTAAACGAAAAGCCGTATTTCGCTAAAATTTCTTTTGTACGCGTCGGTGTAGCAATATCTTTATACATGTTCTTCCTCCTGCATCACTTGCTTCATCGCTTCCACAAACTGTTCTTTTGAAATTTGAAACATTTGTAACCGTTTATGCAATTGTTTTCCATTTGTATATCCGATTTTTAATAGTTTACCTAACCTTTCACGACGAGCACGCGCTAGCGGCCCCCCGATTAATCCTGCATCGACAAGCTGCTGAAATGAAATCTCTTCTTGCGGATCGATCATTTCTTCGTACACACTTAAAAGCGCTGTGCGAATCGCTTCAATGGAGGCATGTTCAACGCCGAGCCCTTTTCCGTGTTTGCCTCTCGCTTCTTCGCGCGTCAAAAATGCGTGTTTACATCCTGGCACACGCTCAGCAATTGTTTTACGAATTTTTTCTCCTGGGTAATCAGGATCCGTAAAAATAATCACTCCTCGCTGTTGCTGGGCTAAACGAATACGCTCGATCGTCTCATCATTAATCGCTGCTCCGTTCGTTTCAATCGTATCTGCATCTACCGCGCGGCGAATCGCCACCGTATCGTCACGTCCTTCGACTACGATAATTTCTTTAATTTTCATAAAAACCTCCATCTATCCATTTATCTTCACTCATTATAACGAAAAAAACAGAGGATCGCGAAATCCTCTGCAGTTATTTTAAAATTTTAATTTTCACACGCTTTGTTCCCCAACGATAAGCGGTCGATTTATCTGGGAAAAATACGTCAATTTTATATCCTCTTACATTCGCTCCTGTATCTGCAGCAACAGCATATCCGTACCCCTCAACGTATACCTTTGTTCCAAGCGGGATGACACGCGGATCGACGGCAATTACCTTGGCGTTTGGATTTGAACGTAAATTTACGCCTGTTGCGGTCGTTCCAGAACAACCACCACAATACGCTGTATATGCTGTGGCAATCACATAAAGTTCTTCAGCTACCTCACCACTTCCACGGGAAGCTAATATTCTTGGAGCTTGTTTTGTTCCAATCGCAACAATACGATTTTTACTTTGTTTAATCGTCTCTGTTTTAATAAGCTTGCGCGATACTTCTTTTCCGTTTTCTAAAATCACTTCATATTGCTTTGCGACAAGCCCTTTTTCCCCTTCGCTAATGACCTTTTGTTTCCCTTTTTCTAATTGGGCATCTTTCTTTTTTACAACAGTATAATTGACTGGTTCTTCCACTACATCGGTGACTTTTTCAACTCGAACAATGTTTATTTTTGTGTTTGGTTGAATCATGTCATTCAATTTTGGTTGAACGCGATCCAGCTCTCGTAATGTAATATGTTGTTTAGCTAAAAAGTCAGCGACCGTAGTCGAAGTAGACCAAACTTGTTGCTGTTTGCCGCCGTCATTTACCGTAATCGGAAACGCTTTACTTATCACTATTTTCATGTTGTCTTTCACTTTTTCGTCGACGTTTGGTGATATTTCATCATAATCACGAAGCTGGATTTGCTGAATATGCAATACATCCTTCACCGTTTTCGCCGTCGTCCTTAACCTCTTTTCTACCCCATCAACGACTAATACAATCGGCTTGCTTGCTTCCCATTTCACCGTTAAATGATCAACAATTTTAGTTTTCGGGGAAGGAGATATAAAATCGTCTTGTTTTAACTGAATATTTTGTTCTTTTAGTAACTCAGCAACCGTATTTGCATGCGTACGCACTTTTTCCTCTTTTCCGTTTGCATACAACGTCACCGTCTCTTTTGTCCATTCATAGCTAGCATATCCCGTCATGCCAGATAAGGCTAAAAACCCTCCAGTAGCAAGTGCAATCTTCTTTTTTGATGTGGATTGCAATAATTTTTTTACATACGTAATCAAAATAAAAACGCCTCCTTTTCCGATAGATGATCGCGACGACCCTCCCTTTCTATGAAGCTTATTATCTATTATTCAAAATATTCTTTCATAAGGGAAGGAAGACTTGTCGACAAGCTTATTGTATGCTTGCAAAAAAAGTTGTAGAACAATCTCGTTTCATCTTTTCTTTAGACAAGTCTTCCTAATCATCGACACGATTCTCTATCAAACGATGCCGAATAATCGCTTCGCATTGTCGGACGTTTTTTGGGCGACTTCTTCAAAAGATAACCCTTTTAATTCAGCGATCGCTTCAGCAATATATTTGACGTAGCTCGGTTCATTCCGTTTTCCTCGAAACGGATGTGGCGTTAAATACGGACAGTCCGTTTCAATAAGTAACCGATCAAGCGGAATTTCTTTTGCCACTTCTTTCGGTTTTTTTGCATTTTTAAACGTCACAGGACCGCCAAATGAAATATAAAAATTCATATCCATGCATTGTCTTGCCACTTCTATACTTCCGCTAAAACAATGCATCACGCCTCCGACTTCCTCAGCACGTTCTTCTCGTAAAATATCAACAATATCGGCTGTTGCATCGCGATTATGTATAATAATCGGCAACTTCACTTTTTTTGCTAAACGAATTTGTTTTCGAAATACTTCTTTTTGTACGTCTTTCGGCGATTGATCCCAATAATAATCAAGCCCCATTTCACCGAGCGCTACAACTTTCGGATGCGCAGCTAAACGTTCAATCATGACAAGATCTTCGTCAGTCATATGAATCGCATCGACAGGGTGCCATCCAACAGCTGCGTAAATAAAGGGATATTTTTCTGCTAGCTCCATTGCCCGTTGAATGGTTGGTCGATCAAAGCCAACGACGACAATATGTGACACACCTTCTGCACGTGCTCGTTCAATCACTTGTTCAACATCTTCGCTAAATTGTGTCGCATTTAAATGTGCATGTGTATCAAATAACATATAACCCCTCTTTTCTTCCGATGTTCAGTTTACCACACAATCCCGTTACATAAATCACAGCTATATAACAATTACATTACAAAATAGAAACAAAGAGGTGTTTTTACAACACCTCTTTACTTCACTTTTGCTCCATTTGGAAGCGATTCATCCACTGTCGCCAATGACAATACTCCATCTTTTTCCCCTGCTAAAATCATGCCTTGTGACAGTTCTCCGCGCAATTTCACAGGCTTTAAATTCGTCACGCAAATGACTTTTTTCCCAATTAAATCTTCCGGTTTATAATGTTTTGCAATACCTGATACAACTTGTCGCTTTTCATAGCCTAAGTCCAGTTGCAATTTAAGCAAGCGATCCGCTTTTGGGATTGGCTCAGCATGAATCACTTGTGCGACGCGTAAATCGACTTTCATAAAATCATCAATCGTAATTTCTTCGCTCTTCTCTTCATTTTGTTCCTGCTTTTCTTCTACGTTTGCTGATGTCCCGCTCATTTGTGTTTGAATATATTGCACTTCTTCTTGAACGTCTAAACGTGGGAACAGTGGAGCTCCTTTTTCAACCGTTCGCTCTTGTTGTGAAGCACCAAACGTTTGTAAGCTGTCCCAGCTCATTAATTGCTCATCTTGAATGCCAAGTTGAGCAAACATTCGTTTTGGCGTTGCTGTTAAAAACGGTTGCAATAAAACAGCTACATAACGAAGAGACTCCGCTAAATGCGACATGACGGAAGCTAACTGTTCACGCGCTCCTTCGTCCTTTGCCAATACCCATGGTTGCGTTTCATCAATATATTTGTTCGTGCGGCTAATAAGCTGCCAAACAGCTGTTAAAGCTTGTGAAAATTGCATTTGTTCCATCGCTTCTTCATACTGTTTAACAGTATCATATGCCGTTTGCACAAGTTGTTCATCAAATGAGGTATGCGTGCCACGATATGCAGGAATACGGCCGGCAAAATATTTTTCGATCATTGCTACAGTTCGATTAAGCAAATTACCTAAATCGTTCGCTAAATCATAGTTTATGCGCTCGACAAAACCTTCTGGTGTAAACACACCGTCTGAACCAAACGGCACTTCACGAAGTAAATAATAACGTAACGCATCTAAGCCATATCGATCAATTAACGTAACTGGATCAACAACATTTCCTTTCGACTTCGACATTTTTCCGTCTTTCATAAGCAACCAGCCGTGCGCAAACACTTTTTTTGGAAGCGGAAGATCTAAAGCCATTAACATAATTGGCCAATAAATCGTATGGAAACGAACAATTTCCTTTCCAACGAGGTGAACATCAGCCGGCCAATACGTTTTATATTTTTCATCATTTTCTGTTCCATACCCTAAGGCAGTAATATAGTTTGACAATGCATCAATCCATACATAAATGACATGTTTCGGGTCGCCCGGAACAGGAATGCCCCAATCAAACGTTGTCCGTGACACAGCTAAATCCTCTAAGCCCGGCTTGATAAAGTTATTAATCATTTCATTTTTGCGCGATTCCGGCTGAATAAATTGCGGATTTTCTTCATAGAACGCTAATAAACGATCGACATATTTGCTCATCCGGAAAAAATATGATTGTTCTTTTACTTTTTCTACAGGACGTCCACAATCTGGACAATTCCCTTCGACTAATTGTCGCTCAGTGTAAAACGATTCACACGGAGTACAATACCATCCTTCGTATTCGTCTAAATAAATATCCCCTTGTTCTAAAAGACGGACAAAAATTTTTTCAACAACTTGTTTATGGCGCTGTTCTGTTGTACGAATAAAATCGTTATAAGAAATATCTAGTTTTTTCCAAAGTTCTTTAATTCCCGCAACAATTTCATCGACATACTGCTGTGGAGTAACTCCTTTTTCCTCTGCTTTTCGTTGAATTTTTTGACCATGTTCATCTGTTCCTGTTAAATACATCACATCATAGCCGCGCATCCGCTTATATCTTGCCATTGCATCGCCAGCTACCGTCGTATAAGCGTGACCGATATGTAATTTATCGCTCGGATAATAAATGGGTGTGGTGATATAAAACGTCTTTTTCGTCACTTGTACCCCTCCTTGTTGCACGTTTAGTAGAAACGCTCTCGCCCAAAGGACGAGAGCGATTGCATATTTGTATTCTTGATCAATACATCTATTCCTCTTATCTCACCAAAATATACATAAAAATAGAGAGCGCTGTCAACTATTCGACATAGCATTGTCGACAAATCATATATTTTTGTCGAATTTTGTCGAAAATATATCGATAAATTTGTCGAATTTGTGTTGAATTTTGTCGAATAATATTTATAATAAGGTTTGTATCGTCTTGAAAAGTAGTTAAAAACTGTTATGCATCTCTTGTCAAATCATTCGGATTTTGTCATTTCAGCTATCATTTTGTCGAATTTTATATGCAGCGACATGTAAATCATACATTTTTTTAAATCATTGCATATAAAAGGATTGACGCTTAATGGAAAAGTTGTTATGATAAATCCATAGAGATTTTGTCGAATATTGACGAAAAAAGATGAAAAGAAGGAGAGGAGAATAAAGATGAAATCAACAGGTATTGTTCGTAAAGTTGATGAGTTAGGTCGTGTTGTTATTCCAATCGAATTGCGCCGTACATTAGGAATCGCAGAGAAAGATGCGTTAGAAATTTATGTAGATGATGAGCGCATCATTTTGAAAAAATACAAACCAAACATGACTTGCGTAGTAACTGGGGAAGTATCTGACGACAACTTTAAGCTTGCAGATGGAAAAATCATTTTAAGCAAAGAAGGCGCAGAAACGTTATTACAAGAAATTCAAAACCTTCTTCAACAATCAAAATAAAAAGTTTCTCTAGACTTTTCTAGAGAAACTTTTTTTACTTATGATACGCCTCATACACATCCCGCTTCGGTAATTGGCGATCTTTTGCTACTTGTTTAATCGCTTCTTTCGATGTATATTGCTTCGCTTCTATATAATAATTTACATGTTCAACAATAGTTAAATCATTCCACCATATCGGTTCTTCATCATATATGTGATTTCCTTCAACAAGAAGACAAAACTCTCCGCGAACTTCATGATGTTCTGCCCAATGCATCACTTCTTCTATCGTTCCGCGAATAAACTGTTCAAATTTTTTCGTTAGCTCGCGCGCCACAGCCATTTGTCGATTGCCAAATATATGATACATGACCGTTAACGTTTCTTGAAGACGATGCGGCGCTTCGTAAAAAATAAGCGTATCTTTTATATGTTTTAATTGCTCCAGCTCTTTTTTCTTTTCTTTCTTATGCCGCGATAAAAAACCATAAAAATAAAAATGATTTGTCGGTAATCCAGAGGCTGTTAACGCGGTAATGGCCGCATTCGCACCAGGAAGAGGAACAACTTTACATTGTGCACGTAACGCTTCAACTACAAGCTCATGGCCTGGGTCGGAAATCGTTGGCGTTCCAGCATCACTCACTAAAGCGATATGTTTCCCTTGTAATAGAGAAGCAATAATATGCTCTCCTCGCGATTGTTTATTATGTTCATGGTAACTAACAAGCGGCGTATGAATATCGAAATGATTAAGCAATTTCTTCGTTTGCCGTGTATCTTCAGCCGCAATGAAATCTACTGTTCGTAACGTTTCAATCGCACGCAACGTGATGTCTTCTAAATTGCCGATCGGCGTCGGGACGATGTACAAAATTCCTTTTTCATCTTCTTCAATAAAACTTTTTTGTTCGTTCATCTCATCTCATTCCCCGTATAAAATATGTTTTAACTCGCTCGTATACTCTCCATTTTGTTCGTATACAAAGAGAGGAGGTAATATTTTCAACCCTTTATTGCCGTCTTTCGTTCCTTCAATTAAAATGGTGTTCGCTTCCTTTCCCTGTTTTGGATAAACAAAACGCAACCGTTTCGGTTCTAAACGATATTGTCGCATAAACGTAACGATATCTAACAACCGCTCAGGGCGGTGAACGAAAGCGGCCTTTCCACCTTGTTTGAGCAATTGACTGCTTACGCGAATGACATCTTCTAACGTGCAGTAAATTTCATGGCGCGCAATCGCGAAATGTTCATTTTTATTCATTTCTTCTTCGTTTGGTGTTGGGAAATACGGAGGATTGCACGTCACAACATCAAACTTACTATACCCAAGATGAGCAGGCATATCTTTAATGTCACCGTGAATGATTTCAATTTGCTCCTCTAATTTGTTGTATTGTACGCTTCGTTTCGCCATATCATAAATTTTTTCTTGAATTTCTACCCCAATCATTTTCCCTTTCGTTCGTTTGCTTAACAATAGTGGAATGACTCCATTCCCTGTACATAAGTCAACTAAATTTCCTTTTTGAATCGGAACGTATACAAAATTGGCCAACAACACCGCGTCAAGTGAAAAAGCAAATACGGATGGACTTTGAATAATTTTCATATCTTCTGCTAGCAAATAATCGAGTCTTTCATCCTCACGCAACATATACAATCCCTCTTTCTACGACAAAATAGCCTTTCCAGACCATTCGTCAGAAAGGCTATTTTTTATTTAAAAATGACAAACAAAATAAACAATCCCCATCGGTCCGTAAACTTCCGTAATGTACATTGCAAATGTGAAAGCCTTCTTGGTACAGACGAGCTAAGTTGTCGTATCCTTCACCAATATCAACTAATTTTTCTTTCGTTTGTTTTTTGCCTTGTTCGACTTTTCGCTCAGACAACTGTTCGAGCCGTCTGCGCAAATGATCATTTTCAACTTGGAGGCGATGATTTTCTTCAATTAACTCTCCAAGATAGCTTTTCAACTCACCTAGCTGTTTATATAAATGAGCAATTTGTTCCTCGATGCTCGTTACAGATTGGAAAATCTCTTTTTTATTCACGCGCCATCCACCCCATCACTCTGTGGCTTGAGTAGGAAGAACTTTTTCCTTTAATAATTCGTCAATCGTATACTCAACGACCCGATCTTTTTCGACTAATTCCACTTGTAACACTCGTTCTAAAATATTCAATCCAACGACTTTTCCTAATCCGAGAGGAGTTTCAATCATTTCACCTAAATCCGGCAACTGTTCTTTCGCTGTCTCGTATTCATCATTTTCATATTTTAAACAGCACATTAATCGGCCGCATAACCCTGATATTTTTGTCGGATTTAGCGATAAATTTTGATCTTTCGCCATTTTAATGGAAACCGGATCGAAGTCACCTAAAAATGTCGAACAGCAAAGCATGCGCCCGCATGGCCCGATACCGCCTAACATTTTCGCTTCATCACGCACACCAATTTGTCTCAGTTCAATTCTCGTGCGAAAAATGGCTGCTAAATCTTTAACAAGCTCGCGAAAATCAACGCGTCCATCAGCCGTAAAATAAAAAATGATTTTATTGCGGTCGAATGTATACTCGACATCGACAAGCTTCATTTCCAGCCCGTGTTCTTCTACTTTTTTTAAGCAAATGTCGTATGCTTCTTCGGCTGCCTTTTTATTTTCCTCTACAATAAGCTTATCTTTTTGATCAGCCATGCGAATCACTTTTTTCAATGGCAAAACAATATCTTTTTCATCAACTTGTTTTTTAGCGACAACAACCTTTCCAAATTCAATGCCGCGAACGGTTTCAACAATGACATAATCACCGTTTGAAATCGGTAAATCTCCAGGATCAAAATAATAAATCTTTCCTGCTTTCTTAAAACGAACGCCTACAACTTCATACAAATGCAGATCCCTCCCGCAACTGCAATACTAACTGTTCCATTAAAAGCTGCGGATTCATATTCGTATGCAACCGCGCTTTTGCTTGTAAAATGGCCTTCATATGTTGAGCAATTTGCTTTTCAGAATAAAGAAAACGCGACCGCTGAAATTCATTTATGCAATCACTGTATGCAATTTGTTGTTCTTCCCCTAGTAACACATATAATAAATCTTTATATAAATATAATAATAAATCTAACCCTATGCTCATTTGTTCTTTATTCGTAAAATGGCTAAGCCAATGTTGCTGAATGACGAGCAACGCTTGGACATATTGCTTGTTTAATGCTTCATATAATTGTATCACTATTTTTCGTGCTTGTGCAAACCAATCATCTTGACTTAACTGAAATGCTTCTTGCACATTATTTGTTACTCTAGCAGCTAATATCGCTAACTCTCGTGGTACACCTTGTTTTTGTAAATGAGCGTATATTTGTTCTGTCGGTAATTTGCGAAAAGAAATCACTTGACAACGTGAAACAATCGTTGGAAGTATGCGATGTAATTGCTCTGTTAATAAAATCGCCACCGTTTTTGCTGATGGTTCCTCTAAAAATTTTAACAAGCTATTCGCAGCTTGAACGGTCATTTGATCAGCATGCTCAATGATATATAGCTTACGATTCGATTCAACAGCCGTTTTTGTAAACTCCTCTTGCAGCTGCTCAATTTGTTGCTTTTTAATTGAATTTCCATCTGGCACAACGAGATGAACGTCTGGATGATTACCAGATTGAATCCGCCGACAATTCACACATGTTTCGCAAGGGTCATCATGTACATTTGTTAAACAAAACAAACGCTTTGCAAATAAAAGAGCCGCTTCCTTTTTTCCTGTCCCTTTTTGTCCTTCAAATAAGTATGCATGAGCCACTCTGCCTTTTCTTATACTGTTGACGATCATTTTAGCTACATGTGGTTGATTTGTTTCGAGCATTTTCCATGACATGACGATCCTCTCACTTTCTTAACAAAGGCTCTATAAGCGCCCACACGTCTTCAAACACTTTTGTTACAGATTGCGTAGCGTCTACTTTTTTTATGCGATTTGGAAAACGATCTAATAACATCATATATCCATCACGCACTCGTTCATGAAACGCTAGTTCCTCTAAATCAAGTCGATTCACTTCTCTTAATCCATTTTCGCGAATACGCGCTAACCCAAGCGCTGGATCAATATCAAAATAAATCGTTAATGTTGGCATCCAATTTTCAATCGCAAACTCATTAATAGCCAATATCTCATCTATTCCTAAACCACGCGCGACCCCTTGGTAAGCAAGCGAACTGTCAATAAAGCGATCACAAAGAACCATTTTCCCTTCCTTCAATGCAGGAATCACTTTTTCAACTAAATGTTGTCGTCTCGCCGCTGCATAAAGTAAAGCTTCTGTTCGTGCATCCATTCGATCATTATTAGGATGCAAAATGACGGAACGAATTTGCTCGGCGATATCGATCCCTCCCGGCTCACGTGTTGCGACAACATCAACGTGTTGCTTAGTTAAATAATCCGTTAACATGCGAACGATCGTTGTTTTTCCTGCCCCCTCAGGACCTTCAAATGAAAAAAATAAGTAGTTCATCTTAAGCCTCCTCAAAAACTTCGATACAATTTCCTTCTATATCTGTTTGAAAATATGCGCCCGTTTGCTTCAAATATTGAATAAGCTCAACATGTTGCCTTGTCACAATTTCCCCAATAAGTAAAATAGGAATTCCGGGTGGATAAGGGACAACCATTTGAGCACAAACACGTCCGATTGCATCATGAAGCAGCACTTGTTTTGTTTTCCTACCTTTAATCCATTCATAACTCACAGCTTGACAATGCTTTGGTAGTTGAAATTGTACATGTTCGTTTTGTCGTTCGCTTCGAATACATTGTAGCGCATGTTTTATTCGCTCTATAATCATTTGAAATGTTTTGATTTTCGCAAGCGGATAAACAAGTAATACGTTATATGGGTCAGCCATTTCTGTAAAAATTCCGTTTCTTTCTAATATCTGCTGCAACTCGTAACCTGAATGTGCACTGCGCGTTTGTAACGTAACCTTTAACAAATCCGTTCGAATAAGGGGATGCCGTGATTCCACCACATGAATCGCTTCAATTGTTCGCAACTCTTGCTTAAATAATTGAATTTGTTCAACCATTTCATCAATCGTTTCACGTGTCTGTTGCGCAACATAAGCGCGAGCCAAATCAAGCGAAGCCATAATTGGATAAGATGGGCTGCTTGTTTGAAAAACTTGCAAAAAGTATCTTAACGTACGTTCATTTATAAGCTCACTATTAAAGTGCAAAAAAGATCCCATGGTCATAGCTGGAAGTGTTTTATGGGCCGATTGTACAACAATGTCTGCTCCACATTCCACAGCTGATTTTGGAAAAGGTTCCCCAAGCACAAAATGAGCTCCATGTGCCTCATCCACTAACACAGGTATGCGATAAGAATGGGCCAATTGAATAATTTTCGTTAAATCAATAGACATCCCATAATAGTTTGGATTTGTTAAAATGAGCGCAGCGGCATCTGAATGCTCACGCAATGTATGATCAATTGTTTCAAACGACACAAAAGACATCACTCGAACATCTTCATCAAATTCCGGGGAAATAAAAATAGGTGTTGCTCCAACGAGATGTAGTGCATGTAAAATAGATTTATGACAATTACGTTGTACAATGACTTTTTTGTTTTTTTCACATGCAGCTGTAATCATCGCTAAATTACCGGCAGTAGAACCATTAACTAAAAAATACGTCCGTTTTACCCCATATAATTTTGCCGCTAATTGTTGTGCCTGTTCAATCGCTCCCGTTGGATGATGTAAATCATCTAAATGTGAAAGTTCCGTTACATCTAAATGTAGCAATGGTGCAAAAGAAAAAAGAGCTTTTTCATAAAAAACAGCTCCATATTTATGCCCTGGTACGTGAAATGAAATCGGTTGTGTCGAGGCATGTTCACATAAAAGTGTATATAGAGGTGTTTTCGTTTGATCCATCTTTATTCGCTTCCTCGCTCGTTGTTTTTATATATTTATATTAAAATAAAACAGGCCCTAATCATAGTAGGGGCCTTTTGTTATGAATATATTTTATTCTCTCCTATTTTTTTCAGCCGATCAACGTAAAATTTGTATTTTTCATCATTTGTCTCCGTTTGAATGAGATCGTTATGACAATCCATGCATATAAAATGATGAAAAACATGAATTCCTTTTTTATTTTGCCCATCACATACAATACAAGTTTCTTTATAAGACATTTGTTCTCCACCTCCCGCTAACAGTTTTCCCAGTTTCATATAACAATATACTTCGAAACGAATCATTTTGTGCGGGAGTATAAAGAAAGCAATGAGCTAAAAAAGACCAAGACTAAATCGTCTTGGTCTTCTCTTTGCCCGGCAACGTCCTACTCTCGCAGGCGGTGTCCCGCCAACTACCATCGGCGCTGGAGAGCTTAACTTCCGTGT
>NZ_RXXX01000020.1:0-48976 GCF_011006755.1 Anoxybacillus sp. MB8 | reverse complement strand
TTATATTTCTTTTTTTGTTTCATATCGGACACTTCCTCTCTTATCTTTTATGATAGAGAGTTAACTAAAAGCTGTCCATAAAACTATACTATATAAGTTGCAATTTTGTTTTACATGGCATTGTTCGCTCTTCTTGTCACCGTGCCAGCTTGTCAGGTGATAAAGACGGGACATGGAGATCGGAAATTCTTTATTACAACCTATATAGCACCAGTATCATATTGTCCAAACTGATGAACATAAACCCACATAACAGTAAAAAGAAGCCCAGGCAAGAAACGTAAACGCCTGGGTGTGACAGTAGCGATCATTCATAATGAAATCTCTTCCAATCTTTATATAAATTGTAAATAAGGATTAATCTAAGGAAATGTTCTACCTTATGAGTGATCCTCACTTTTCTTTCTTCACTAAGTCTATTTCATTAGTTGAAAACAGAATTTAGTTAAATTGCAAATGTTGATTTCCGTAAAAAACACGAAGAATAAAATCACGGGCTGGGACCTTCAGTTTGTCGTAGGCAAGCAAAAATTCCCGATTGTCATACGCTACTTCTTTGAAAGTGACACTGATTCCTTCCGCACCGATGTTTAGAATAGCGTATGGAGCTAGAGGCTTGTGATAACAGCCTAAAGCGCCCGGATTAATATAAAGCCTCTCCTTAGATCTAAAATGATGTAGTATATGATGATGACCGAAACAAACGACATCTACGTCAGAAGTTTTATATAGTTCGTCAAGTTTCTTTATTGTTGGTTGTTGATCAATAGGGATAAACTGATTTTCTTCGTTCAAATGATAATGCACAAATAATAATTTTTTCCCATTGTATTCGGCATATAATTTTTTCGGTATTTTCGATAAAGCGGGAATAAACTTTTTGTCCAGCTGTGAAGCAATCCATTGATGATGTTCTTTTTCTTCGCCCACACTTCCCGGTTCTTTCCCTTTCATTATGTTTAAAATGGCTTCATCATGATTCCCCATAACATAAGATATATCATTGCGGGAAAATAAAAGTTCAAGAACTTTGTTTGTTTCGTGTCCAATCGCCACTAAATCACCTAGGCAGTAAATATGTTCTACTGGATTATTTCTGTCAATATCATCCAATACCGCTCGCAAGGCAGCACTGTTGCCGTGAATATCGGTTATGATTGCTAATTTTGTTTCCAAAACTCCCCTCTCCAATTCTTTATTAATTTATAATATTTTGGTGATTGTTTTTTTCATACCTAAGACCATCATTCTATCAACCTATTAGGCGTTCTTAGGCGTTCTTGTCCTTTTATTCAAGAATAAAGGCGTTTTCCCTCAGTTCATAAAAAATAAAAGCCGTTTCATTCATCGAACTTCCCTGTTTGATAATCAAGAATAGCTTGACGAATCTCTTCTTTTGTATTCATGACAAACGGTCCGTATGCGACAACGGGTTCATTTATTGGCTCACCTGCATACAGGAGAATGCGAAGTTTTTCTTTAGCAGTGATTTTAATTTCGCTCTCGGAAGCTCCGTCCGCTGAACTTAAAAATAACACTTGTCCTTTATGTCCTTCTGTTTCATCGATCCCAAAAGTTCCGCTTCCTTCTAAAATATAAAGAAAGCCGTTATAACTTCCCGGCAAATCTTGTACGACACTCGCCCCTGGCTCTAGCAACATTTCTACCATCGTAACAGGAACATGATTAAGGGTTGAAGCCTGTACTCCTTTTGATGAACCAGAAAAAACTCGAATAATAGCCCCTTCTTCTTTACGCACAGGCATATCCTTACTTTTTAAATTTTGATAACGAGGCTCGGTCATTTTTTTCGAGCTCGGTAAGTTAATCCATAACTGCAGGCTATGCACAGTAGAACCAGGTGCTGGGTCTTCTTTATGAATGACACCTCTCCCAGCTGTCATCCATTGCACATCTCCCGGCTCCAGTTTTCCATAACCTGCTTTATTGTCAAAATGTTCAAGCACCCCATCAATCACATATGTCACCGTTTCAATGCCGCGATGCGGATGAAGATCGAACGTTCCTCTTTGAAAAAAATCTTCGGCAAGCATTAAGAACGGGTCGTATTCTTGCCAATTTCCCGGTTCTAAAACAAAACCATTCTGGTGAATTGGGCTGTTTGTTTGGTACTGCACTGTCTTAATACGACGAATGCCTCGTTGTTTTTTCATCATCTTTGGCGAGGAGACCCCGACTTCTAAGCGAGAGCGAAAGTCGGGGAGGAATCGCCCTTCCTCCTTTCTTTTGTATATGATAGAATAAGAATGTGGAGAAAACCGTTGAATCAAGGCACTCCAATCCCCGTTACTCGATGTAGGGAGTTGGTTGCAGGAAACGTTGCAACCGTAAAACATCGAGCGTACATCCGTCTGTTGTGCGTGGAAGTCAAGTACTGCCTACAGACATGCCGAGCCACTCGGTAGCGATATAGGCATGACCTATGTCGTTGGGTAGTCGTCAACCTGCCCCTGATGCAACCCCAAGTCAAGGAAGGAGGACGAAGTCCGTTCGCACTTCTGGGGAGTTGCAAGCCCCCGCTTCAAGCGTTAGCTAAGTGGGGGTAGTTGACAAAGGCCTCTCCTCCTGTTTCCAGTTGATGTTGTTTAGATTTGAATTCAATATGTTTCGATTGACTCTTTTCAATCTTTCTGAATCAATTCAATAAAATGGTAAATGATCCTTGCCGTTAACCCCCAAATGACTTTATTTTCATAATAATAAAAGTGCTCATCCATTTTTCGGGGGCGCCAATTATAATTTTCTCCGTTCGGAATCTTATCAAATGGAAAATTTGGTTCAGGCTCTGCTTTAAAGTGGACGTAATAAACTTCCGGCTCCGTTTGTTGAAAGAAAGACAGCGGAACAGTAAATATTTCAGCGACCTCCTCTTTATTTGGTTTCATTTTGTGAGGATGACGAATCGTCGCAACAAACGGATAAATGATCGTATCAAAAGGAGACACGATGTAATCTAACGGAAAAACGTCAGTGATGTTTGCTTTTTCGATCCCTAATTCTTCAACTGTCTCCCGAATGGCTGCCTCTTGGGCATTTTTGTCATTTGGATCAATTTTTCCACCGGGAAAGCAGATTTCTCCAGGCTGCCTGTTTAAATGAAACGCTCTGACTTCAAATAAGACGTGAAGCTCATCGTCTTTTTCGATTAACGGTAAAAGTACTGCGAATTTACCGAACTGTTCATGTCCTAACAAAGTCGGTGTTCGATTGCTTAATTTGTCAATGATTGTTTTATATTCCATTATTCCCCCCTCATTTCCTGCTTCACCTTCATACTTAATATATGTTTCCGCATCATCCATCGCAATCAAAAAATGTGCCTCTTCATTGCCAAATAAAACATTATTACATACAAATGTTTTACATCACGTTTGAGAACGAATGGAAACAGCGGTTTCCTTGTTCATTTTTTACAGAAAAATTTCTATCTTCCCCTTGAAATGTTAAATTGATCGGTACCAGCATGATACAGTTCGTAATAAAACCCTTTTGCTTTTAACAATGAATGATGGGTGCCTTTTTCAACAATGCGTCCTTCGTGAAGCACAATAATTTGGTCAGCGTTTCGAATCGTATTTAAGCGATGGGCGATGACAAAACTTGTTCTCCCTTTCATGAGCCGCTGTAACGCTTCTTGTATTTTCAGCTCCGTTACTGTATCAATACTGCTTGTCGCTTCGTCTAAGATTAAGATGGACGGGTTGGCTAAAATCGCTCTGGCAATCGCCAAAAGCTGTTTTTGCCCTTGGCTGATTCCGCTTCCTTCTTCGTTTAAAACAGTATCGTACCCGTTTGGAAGCTTCATAATAAACGAATGGGCATTCGCTAATTTGGCTGCTTCTTCCACGTCTTTGTCACTGGCATCTATCCTGCTGTAACGAATATTTTCTCGAATCGTCCCTTGAAAAAGGAACGTATCTTGTAAAACGAACGCCATATGCTGTCTAAGACTCGCTCTTTTAATATGTTTGATATCGTAGCCGTCAATAAACACCTGTCCGCTATCCGGGTCATAAAAGCGGGAAAGAAGGTTAATAATCGTTGTTTTTCCTGCTCCTGTCGGACCGACTAATGCCACCGTTTCACCAGGAGAAACATGAAAATGAATCTCGCGTATCGTCTCCTGTCTTTTTTCATATGAAAACGAAACGTGGCGAAATTCCACTTCTCCTTTTATGTTTCGTAAATGAATGGCCTCTTCGTTGTCTTCTTCCTCTTCCATATCGATAATTTCAAAAACTCGTTCCGCCCCGGCCATCGCCGACAGCAACATATTAAATTGGTTGGCAAGATCGTTAAGAGGCCGGGTAAACTGTCGTGAATATTCCGCGAAAATAACGATGACGCCAATCGAAATGAGGCCTTTTAACGCGAGCACTCCTCCTATCCCGGCAATGATGGCAAAGCTGATATTGTTTAATACGTTCATCAACTTTGGAATAAAACCGGAATACGTCTGCGCCCAAAAACCGGATTGTTTGAGCTTTTCGTTTTTTCGTTGAAATTCAGAAATCGTCTGTCTTTCTTGTGAAAACATTTTGATAATTTTTTGACCAGAAATGGATTCTTCAATGAAGCCGTTGAGCTCTCCTAAATTGCGCTGCTGTTCTTTAAATAACATCCGCGTACGGTTCGTAATCCATTTCATGCCAAAGAACATCATTGGAACAATTGTTAACGTCAAAACCGTCAGCAGCGGACTTAGCGAAACCATTACAATAACCGCGCCAACAAGCGTAAGAGTGCTTGAGAACAATTGAATAATGGAACTATTTAATGTTTGGCTCACATTTTCAATATCGTTTGTGATTCGGCTCATGAGCTCCCCGTGTTGCCGTTCTTCGAAAAAGCGGATTGGGAGTTTATGAAACTTTTCAAACAGCTGTTTTCTTAACGAATAAACCGTCTTTTGAGCAATCGCAATCATCCAATAATTTTGCAGAAAAAGAGACAGAGAGAGAAAAAGATACACTCCACCTAATATCATGAGCGACTGAATGAGCCCGTCTTGCTTTTTTACGACGATATGTTCATCAATGATTTTTCCAATGAAATAAGGGCCAAACAGACTTAAAAAAGAGCTGAAGACAACCATGAGAAGCACAAGAGCTAACATTCCTTTTTGCTTTGAAAGGAGTGTTGCTATTCTTTTTAATGTTTGAAACAATTTGTTTGCTTTTTGTTCCGATGTTTTTTTCCAATGATGCTGCGGCCTCAACATATGTATTTCTCCTCGCTATTAAGCTGTGATTGCACAATTTTTTGATATAGAGCACAGCTTTTCGATAAACATTCGTGATTCCCTTTGGCTAATAAAGCCCCTTCATCGAGAAGTAAAATCGTATCCGCTTTCATGGCCGTACTTACCTTTTGGGTCACAATGAACGTTGTACATGTATATGATTTCAAAGATTTCAATAATTCCGCCTCTGTTTTTAAATCGAGTGCACTTGTACTGTCATCTAGCAGCAAAATTTTCGGCTTCCGTATAAGCGCTCTTGCGATGGAAAGCCGCTGCTTTTGGCCGCCGGAGAGATTCACACCTTTTTGTCCAACAATCGTATCATATCCGTTTGGCAGTTTCATAATCGTTTCGTGAATTTGCGCATGTTTCGCTGCTTCTATCATTTCTTCCATTGAAGCGTCTTCTTTCCCAAAAGCGATATTTTCTTTCACCGTTCCGGAAAACAATAAAACTTCTTGCGGAACAAAGCCGATTTGTTTTCGCAACATTTCCTGATTCATGTCGCGAACATCGATGCCATCAATCAAAACCCGACCTTTATTCACATCATACAACCGCGGAATTAGTTGCAATAAAGAAGATTTTCCCGACCCGGTCGCTCCTAAAATGGCAATCGTTTCCCCGGGATGGGCAATAAACGAAATATTTTTTAAAACGGGAACTTGAGAATTTGAGTATTGGAAGTGAACATCTTCAAATATGACTTTGCCTTCTTTGATCGTTGTTTCATAATTAGTTTCTTCACGATCTGACAAATCGATGTTTACTGCCAGCACTTCTGAGACCCGCCGCGCCGATGCTTTGGCCCGGGAAAAAACGATGAGAATAAACGTAAAAATCGATAAAGCCGAGGTAATACGTGTAGCATAGTTAACAATCGCTACCACCTCTCCTGCTTTTGCGCTGCCTATTTGAATGTTTATATCACCAAACCAGAGAATAAGGATAATCGCTATGTTCATAACGAATAATAGAACAGGCATTGAGAGTTCCATGGTTTGCAATGATCGAATGGTGCGGTTCATCAAATCTTCATTCACTTTTGTAAAACGCCGCTGTTCATGTTCCCCTCTCATCATTGCTTTAATGAGTTTCATTCCCGTTAAATTCTCCCGCATCACTTCATTGACTTGGTCGAGTTTTTGCTGCACCATTTTAAATAATGCCATCCCTTTATTCATCATCCATATAAGAAACAATAATGAAATCGGAACCGTGAAAACTAAAATAAGCGCAAGTTTAAAATGAACATAAAGCGCCATCACCGTACCGAACAACACTAACAGCGGCGCCCGCAGCATAATACGCAAACTCATAAACACGGTGTTTTGGATTTGCGTGATATCGTTTGTCATTCGCGTAATTAAAGAAGACGTCGGGAATTGATGAAAATTAGAAAAAGAAAACGATTGAACTTTTTCGAATAAACGATTTCTCAAAGCAAACCCGTAATTTTGACCAACGTAAGCAGCCACAAAAGAGTTGGCGATTCCAGCCATAAAAGCAATAAGGGAAGTGCTCATCATGATGCTCCCCCACTTCCAGACGACAGAAAAATCGTGTTGCAGTATTCCGTCGTCAATGATTTTTGCCATCAGCAATGGATGCCACAGTTCAATAGCTAATTCAATAAGCATAAGCCCCCATGCTAGTATCATCCATTTCGTATATGGTTTTAAATACGCTAGCACACCAAACATGTAAAACCCCCAAACAAAAATTACTTTTCACTTTATTCTAACTTTTTTCAGTCTCTTTTTACATATTTTTGCTTCTGATTCTAAAAATCAAGAAGCGGGAAATCGTTTAAAAACAGACGTTCCCTCTCCTGTAAGGCTTGTTCGTGATGTTATCTTTTTTGTAAATAATCGACAATTCCCATAGCACAAGATGAATATGGGTGACAATAATGTTTTTGATGTTTTTTGCCTCAAGCCCTAACGCTTCTAATCCTTTTAGTAAATACGGAATGGACGGACTTGCACTTGTTTCAATAATCGTTAATTCTTCTTCATGAAGCACGTATGTACCTGTTCGTTGTGCGACTCCTAAATCATAAACGTCAATCAATGAAACCCCATGTCCTAAATCGATCGGCT
The DNA here is from genome assembly GCF_011006755.1 of Anoxybacillus sp. MB8. Taxonomy (NCBI): domain Bacteria; kingdom Bacillati; phylum Bacillota; class Bacilli; order Caryophanales; family Anoxybacillaceae; genus Anoxybacillus; species Anoxybacillus sp. MB8. The sequence goes on along the minus strand of NZ_RXXX01000020.1, from coordinate 41,611 downwards.
TTTTCACATTTTTTCCTCCAATTCTTTATTTTGGACAATATTTAACAAACATTCTAGCCAATGATGGGTTTAGGAAAAATGTTGCTGGAGAATACCATAAATACTTGAATCCTTTTCAAATTCAGTACTCTTACGATTTGCTTACTGTTAAAATATCTATTCTACAAATCAACTCAATTTCCTTGTTTAACTAAGCGGTTCTCGTAACTATTCATCCCGATAGTAGTATGTAAAGAAGCGCAACACAAATAGGACATCCCCGTAATAGAAAATGCCCTAAGTGGTAGAAAGAACACGATCGAGCGTTTCGCCTGCCAACAGAAGACATAACGAATCCCACACGTTTTTTTCGTGTTTCGTCAGTGTGGAAACAACGCTTCGATTGTATCACTTAAACGCTTGTACGGGATCAATTGGATATGATGTAAATAAACAACGAGCGCCGTGAGCCGTGGACCGTACTGCATATGATTCGTGACATGGGATGGGAATTCGGCTTGTTGAACACATCGACAATGTGGACACGATTTCACTTCACGTTCATGTTGTGTCACCTCGATCGCCACAGGAGGGACATCAAACACTTGACGGATATCGACTTTGAACGGTTTGACTTCACGCAAAGAAGCCCCACATCCTTGACACGTATGCACACGATGAACGATGCGATGATGTGGATGTTCCACTTGACGGAGCGTCGTTCCTTGATGTCCTTCTTGTCCGCCTGGCTTGTTGCCAGATGGTTGACGAGAAGAACGTGTGTTGGTAAAACGGTCAGAAGATGGGGGCAAATGGCTATTGGAGCTGTTTTTTTTCGTGCGTGCTTCCAGCTCTTGAACACGGTACTTCAGTTGTTCATTTTCTTTGCGTAGTTGTTTGTTTTCGTGACGCAAATGTTCATTTTCTTGAACGAGTTGATGAATGAGCTGTTTTTGTTGTTGAACTTTGCCGATTAAGCTCTCAACTGTAAATACAGCTTGTTGTACCGTCAACATGCGATTCACCTCCTTGTCTATCAGTATTCACATCATAGACAAGGAAAGAAGAAAATATTCAGCTCACTTTATGATGTGGCTGAATAGTTACAAATACCTCCATATTGTTTATTAATTTTTATGTTATCGGATTTTTGTTCATTCCACCTCACTCCTAGCATTAATCTCCAATCATTAAATTCAACAAGGACTAAATAATTCCTTTTAAATCAATAACCAACACCCTCAGCTTATTTAACTAAACTGCCCCGTTAACACAATAAGGAAAAAGCGATACCCCTTCTTGAAGTATCGCCCCCGTTAGCTTAAAAAAGTTGCTTTGAAAATTCCTCCATTTCCTTTTCTTAATTTTAGGCTCTGTTAATGTTTAATGTTGATTTTTCAATAAAATGTTAGGGAACCATCTTTTGGTTCCCCAATTCTCAATAAACCAGTCTATTAGATATTCAATAAAGATGTTTGTTTTATATGTTCATACTCATTGTAATGGTTCTATTTTTGAATCCTAATTTTTCGTATAGTTTAATCGCTTGATTTCCTGCATATACACTTAAGCGAACCTCTGAATATCCATCTTGTTTAAGATGTTCGATACCAGTTTCCATCAATTGTTTTGCAATTCCATTTCCCCTAAATTCCTCTAACACAAACAATTCATAAATAAATCCATATATCTTTTCAGTAAATTGGTCTTTACTTGTTCCTATAAGAATCCAACCCATTAGATTATCGCCTTCAGTTGCTATCAAATAATAGCTTCCTTTCTGCAATAATGGTTCAATAAGTTGTTTGACTTTTTCATCTGACGGTTTTGCTTCGCCTAATGTACCTTCGAATAATGCTTGTGGTGAAAGTGATAAAATCTTTTTATATTCCGAATCGTTTGGTTTTCTAATTTCCATAAATTGAGTTCTCCTCTCCCAGTATTTATAAGCCGATTGCCCGTTAATGACCTTTTTAAGCACTGAACTTAGATAGACGGAGACTTTCAAAAGTTTCTGTCATTTCAAATACAAATGATGTAAGCAGAAGCTCTTTTATATGTTGCTTGGTATTTTCGTTACTGCGGCTATCTACAAATAAGAACCAAGCAAGGTAATTATCAAGATATTTTGTAGCCACACCTTTAAAACGGTCAATCCACTTCTTCATCCGAGAATGAAAACTGTTGACATTTTGAATGTGATATAAGCCTTTTATAACGTGCTTTCCATCATCGGATTTGATTCAGTAATGCTCTAATCCTTTTTCTTTTGCATAGGTTTTGTATGCTCTCCAAGCATCTGTAACAAGCACATTGTCAGACGATAGTTTAGTACCAATGATAGTTTCAATTTTGGTTTTTACAATACGCCCCATACAAGATACTTTGGAGACGGTTGCTTTTGTACGGTCTCTTGCAACAAGAACACATACTTACGAACAGTGCCTGGCACCGTTTAATGAACAGACTTTAAGTCACCACTTTCATTACACCATTCTCGTATGATTTGACGTTCTTCCTCTGTTAATTTCTCTGGACATTGGCTCAATAAACGGCAAACGGAACGAACATTTCCGTGTTTCTTGCCTCCTTTGCCCAAATATTTGCGACATCGTTCTAACGCATCGGTAAACAGCTGAATGACATGGAAATAGTCGACGACATGTGTCGCCTCTGGGCAAACCCGTTGAATCACTTTTTTCATCGCTGGAGCCAAGTCACTCACGACATACTGAACGGAACGAGACACATGAGCCAATGCACGCCCAATGGCTTCCTCGTTCTTTCCTGCTTCAATGGCATACACTTCTCCCGTTTCGGCATCCATGATCGCCACTCCATAGTCGTGCCCTTTTCGAAAAGCAAACTCATCGACACAAACCGCCTTTGGTTGGACGTCATTCGATAGGAAGGAAGGGGCATGGGTATAAAACCATCGTTCAACGGTCGTGTAAGGAAGCTTGAGCATACGAGCCACCGCCTGAATGGATGTTCCGATGCAAGATTGCGCGACCCATCGCTGAAACGCATCCGTCGCCACACTTCGAGGAGAGATGGCTGGATACGACGTGCTGAACGTCACGCCACACGTGCTACAACGTCTGCGCTCGACAGGAAGTTCGATCCAAAAAATTCCGATTCGCTGAGCATAGCCATGCATCCATTGCTTCTTTTTGTCTGTCATTTTGATCGTGCGCTTCAAGCAGACAGGACATAACGGGCATTGTTCGGGTAGAGAAAGTTCGAAAATCCAACGTTCCCCTTCTTTTCGCACCTTTTGAATCAAAACATCTGGTCAATCGATGAGTTCTTTGATAAACTGAGAGTACATGCGAATTTCCCTCCATGGTTCGGTTTGGTCACCTTTACCATACAGGAAAATTCGCATTTTTTGTACCCTCTATGCACACCTACCTTAAATGATCAAGTACAACTTGTGGTGAAGAGCTTATTCTTTAACTTTTAGCAATCGCATGCTGTTTAATGTTACGATTAATGTTGCTCCCATATCCGCAAATATCGCTAACCATAACGTTAACCAACCAGGCACAATTAACAGTAATGACAATGCCTTAATCCCTAAAGAGAAAGTAATGTTTTGCTTAATAATCGCTAAAGCTTTGCGGCTCAATTTAATCGTATATGGCAATTTGCTTAAATCATCAGACATTAAGACAATATCGGCTGTTTCTAGGGCTGTATCGGTTCCAGCACCACCCATTGCCACACCAACAGTTGAAGCTGCAAGAGCTGGTGCATCGTTCACACCATCTCCAACCATCGCCACGCTTTGATGCTTGTCACGAAGCTCTTTAATGAAATTCAGTTTATCTTCTGGAAGTAAATCGGCTTTAATATCGGAAACGCCGACTTGTTTTCCGATGGCTTCGGCTGTTCTTTGGTTATCCCCTGTCAACATTACCGTTTTTTCAATACCGACTTGATGAAGTTTTCGAATAACCTCTTTGGATGATTCTCTTATTTCGTCTGCCACGGCAATTAACGCCAGAATTTCTTTTTCCGTCCCTAATACCATGACCGTTTTCCCTTGTGTTTGAAGGGTTGTAATTTGTTCTTTTATTTCTGATTGGATGCCATTTGGAAGAAGTTCTTCAAAAAGACCTGGACTTCCGACATAATACATTGCGTTATTTACTTTGGCTTTGACCCCTTTACCTGTAATGGATTGGAATTCTTCAACCGATACATCATTAAAATTCAATCCATCTTCTTCTGCTTTTCTTATAATGGCGGAAGCAAGTGGATGTTGTGAGCCTTTTTCAATGGCTGCTGTAATGGTCATTAGTTCATTTTCATTGCCATTATAAGTGACTACATCGGTGACGGAAGGAATACCTTTTGTTAATGTTCCTGTTTTATCAAAAGCAATCACTTTTAAGTTTCCTGCTTCCTCTAAATAAATACCACCTTTAATTAACACACCGTTTTTCGCTGCATTTCCAATGGCAGTTACAATCGAAACAGGCGTGGAAATAACCAACGCACACGGACAACCAACCACTAATACAGCTAGACCTCGATAAATCCATTCGCTCCAATCGGCACCCATAAATAATGGCGGAATAACGGCTAGTAAAAGAGCAAAAATGATAATGGCTGGTGTATAGTATTTGGCAAAACGATCCACAAATGCTTGAGAAGGCGCTCGTTCTGCTTGAGCTTCTTCCACTAAATGGATGATTTTCGAAAGGGTTGTATCTTCCACTCGTTTTGTCACTTTTACTTCCAATAAACCTTCTTCATTCAATGTTCCTGCAAAGACTTCATCACCGACTGTTTTCGCTACGGGAACACTTTCCCCTGTAATGGCAGCCTGATTTAGCGTAGATGTACCCTTGATGACGATTCCATCCATCGCTAATTTCTGACCAGGCTTTACGATCATAATATCTCCGACTTGAATATCGTCAACAGGGACCATCATTTCTTCATTTCCGCGACGAATTAATGCTTCTTTTGGAGCAATATCCATCAACGATTCAATGGATTGACGAGCTTTATCCATGGAATAACGCTCTAAGGCTTCGCTAATGGCGAATAGAATAACAACCGTTGCACCTTCTCCCCATTCACCAATCGCTGCAGCTCCTAAAATCGCCACTGTCATCAGCGTATTCATATCAAAATTCAATCGAACTAGGTTTTTGAAACCTTTTATAAATAACGAATATCCACCGATTAAAATTGCTGCAGCATATCCAATTGCCGCAAAGATATGCTCTTCTCCGTATTGCTTCCCTAAAAACCAACTAATCACAAGCAAAACGACGGAAATATACACTTTAATGTTCTCTTTTTGCTTCCAAAAAGGTTCACGCTTGACTGCTTTTTCTTTATCTTCCCGAACCTTTAAGTTTTCAAAAGCTCCTGCTTTTTCTAATTCTTCGATGGTTGTTGTACCCCAAACGGTAATTTTAGACGCTCCAAAGTTTACTTTAGCATCTTGAACACCTGGCAATGATTTTACATTATTTTCAAACTTTGCCGCACAGTTTGCACAAGTAAATCCTTGAACACGGTAGGTTTTCGCTTCTGATTTAGATAATTTTGCTTGTTGTTCAGACACGGACTTTCACCTCTTTATCATGTTTATCATGTACTAACGCAATCATGATTAACTGCTTAATATGGTCATCATCCAGCGAATAAAATGCTAGCTTTCCTTCTTTTCGATACTTTACAATCCCTTGTTTATAAAGGGTGCGTAAATGATGGGAAGTTGTTGCAACAGAAGCCCCGATGATATTAGCAATATCACATACACATAACTCTTCATCTTGGCAAAGTGAATAGACAATTTTTGCCCTATTTTCATCTGCCAGTGCTTTAAACAACAGGACAACACTGGATATATCTTCTTTTTGCAATTCCCCTTGTATTCGATTGACTTTTTCTTCGTCATAACAATAAATTTCACATGTATCTTTCTTACTCATTCATTATCCCCCTTTCATATTCAAATTTCCGTTTGAATATATTATACCCCCATTTCTTTTATTATTCAAATATTTATTTGAATTAAAAACAAAAAAAGAATGGAATTTAAAAAAATCAACCCAATATTTACCGTGCGATTCATTTAATTAGCTACATCAAAAAATTCTATTGTAACTATTCACTCCGATAGTAGTATGTAAAGAAGCGCAACACAAATAGGGCATCCCCGTAATAGAAAATGCCCTAAGTGGTAGAAAGAACACGATCGAGCGTTTCGCCTGTCAACAGAAGACATAACGAATCCCACACGTTTTTTTCGTGTTTCGTCAGTGTGGAAACGATGCTTCTTGCGATGCAAAACGACTGCGCGAACGTTTCTTTGAACAACAGTGCCTGGCACCGTTTGATGACACCGTTCGCTAATCTCCCAACCGTTCCCGTACTTCCTCCTCTGTCATGTCGAGAATATGGGCAACGTCTGTTATACTCATTCCTTTTTCGACCATTTTTCGAATCGTTTCATTTTTCCCTTCTTCTCGACCTTGTTCTAAGCCTTTTTTCAATCCTTCTTTCAATCCTTCTTCCCGACTGCCGCGAATGTTTGAGAGTTGATCAAGGAGCCATTTCAGCCGCATTTCGTACGCGTAACGGTTTTCGGGGTCGACGCTTAAGTTTTGCCATTCTTCTAGCGCTTCTAAAATGTCTTGTTCTGTCATGGCGATTCCCTCCAATTCACGAAACATCTCTTCATCCATTTTTTTCGTTCGTCCATCGACAGCCGACAACATCGTTAGCCATGGCCATTCCGGTGACTGTTTCACTTCTCTCCGATATTTCTTCCATTTTACCATAAATTGTGACAAGTCGAGTACATGAAATTCAAGGTGATGGCTCCAAAGAAACTGTTCTTCGTCTTCACGAATGTGAAAAACGGTATGGAAGCGATCTGTTTCATGTGGGAAAAGGGGATAATTTAAGATGGCGATCATAATCGTTGGAGGGAGGATGTCGTACCGTTCTCCTTTCGATAGTGAAGATGAAAACAACCTTGCCCAGTAATACAATAGCCGTTCGGGCATACCGTATTGTGGGATGATTTGAATTTCAACATGAATGCGCTCGCTGCGGTTTGTGCGAACGATGACATCTAACCGTCCAGTCTTACCGTCTTCTGTTTCTTTCGTTAGTTCGGTGTTTTCAAACTGTACGTCGATGATGCGATCATCTCCAGTCCGATGTAGCAACGCATTTAAAAACGCCATCGTGATTGACTTTCTGCTTGGGTGGCCGAACAGTTGTTTAAACATAAAATCCATTTTTAAATCGAGGTATTGCATACAGATCATCCTTTCGTAGAATATAAGGAACAATTTGATTAAAATCGGGAAATAAGGGAAATGCAAAAGTAGAAAATTGAATTTTGCGGAAAATTTTTATGACAAATGGGGGTAAAAAAGTGGGAGGATGAACCGTTTTTTAGGTTGAAAATTTAATTTTTAAAGGGAGAGAGTGATTAAATTCAGCCCACTTGATCATGTGGCTGAATAGTTACCATTTTTCAAATTCATCGTTTACCGATTGACCTTTTGCTTTCCCAAAGTTAAAATGAAAGACAATTAAAGGAACGAAGGAGTCAGTATTTCTATGCCTAGCTTTCAATACGGCAAAACAACGATAGATTATGCAATAGAGTATAAGCCAGAAAAGCAGGATGTGACGATATCAGTTGAATGGCTAGAGGGAGTGAAGGTAGTCGCTCCTGAGGGGATCGAGGATTCACAATTACATTCCATTCTTTATAAAAAAGCCGGATGGATTATTGATAAATGGCAAGCGTTAAATCAAATTTCTCATCCCCCTACTCCGAAAGAGTTCGTAAGCGGAGAAAAATTTGCATACTTAGGGCGTAAATATCGGTTAAAAGTATATAAAAGCGAAGAAGTAACAAAGCCAACTCTTATGTTTAAACAAGGGAAATTTATTGCCACGGTGCCACCCCATATCACAGAAAAAGAAAGAATCTCATTTTTCCAACAAGCATTCAAACATTGGTACATTTTACACGGAGAAATAAAACTACAAGAACGGTTAAACGTGTATTGCCCTAAAATGGGAGTAACCCCCACAAAAATGAAATTAAAAGAACAAAAAATGCGCTGGGGAACATGTACGAACGAAGGAGCGATATATTTAAACTGGAGAATTATGATGGCACCCGTGCCGATTATCGATTATTTATTAGTGCATGAATTAGCACATCTGAAATATCCAAATCACTCGAATGATTTTTGGCATTTTATTCAATGTGTCATGTCGGACTATGAGCAAAGAAAAGAATGGTTGCGTGTCAATGGCCCAACCTTAACTTTATAAATGACGAAAGCCTCCCTAGATTGGTAGGAGGCTTTCATACGTTTATCGTTTATAATGAACCATCGCTAACGACATAATTTGTTGCGTGACGTTTTCTAACTGATCTTTCGGGATGACGCTTGCCCGCAACTGCTTCTTAATCTTCTTCCTCATTTCCCGTTTGACATCTTCTTTATTTACCCAATCAATCACTTGACTTTCCTCGGCAATAATGTCTGTTACAAGATGCGTCAACGCATCGATCGTATCTTTATGTTCTTCGTCTGGAAGAAGCTGTTGGAACAGTTGATAAAACGGATATTGCTCGCGTGTAAAGCCAAGATTTTGCGCTTGTTGGTTGACATTTCTCATATCGTTGACCATGTTGCGTAGCTTGTCTACCAATTCCGCAATGTCCATCATTTTTTTTCGTCTTGCTTCGATGAGTTGCTCGAGTTTTTCTTTTAAAGATGTATAGTACACAGGGTTTTCTTCCAGCTTCACTTTAATTTCATGACGAATCGCATGTTCCATTTCCGCTGCTTGCGCCTCTTTTGAAGGAGCTTTTTCCAACCGCTCATCAAACTTATTCGACAAAATATCAATTGGTTCATGGATGATTTCGACAGACTGTGCATATAAATGCTCAGCAATTAATTGTTTCACCTTCTCGCCACACCCGGAAATATCCATTTGCTCATCACGATATAACGTTTTTGCCATTTGCCGAACTTTTCCTAAAAACGTTAAGTCTTCGACATATGGAGAAGCTTCGCGGTTCGGTAAAATCATATCCATTCGCTTCGAAAACTCTTTAAACGCTTTTTCAAATTCATGCCGCACATCTTCAGGCTCTAATACTTGAACACAAGCATCTGCATCGCTTCGATTAATATAATCGAAAAAGCTCATCGCTTTTCGGTGGGCTTGTTTCAATTTCGGTAATTCACTTTCAATCGGCAGTAACGCCCCTTGAATATCTTGTTTAGAGAAAATCGCTAGGGCTTTCTCCAAGAATTTGGATACCCCAAAGTAATCGACAATCAGTCCATACGTTTTTCCTTCATACGTACGATTTGTACGAGCGATTGCCTGAAGTAGGTTATGCTCTTTTAACGGTTTATCTAAGTACATCACTTGTTCGATTGGTGCGTCAAAGCCTGTAAGAAGTTTATCGCAAACAATTAAAATCGCCAGTTTATCTTCTTCAAATGGCTTTTTGAAGCGTTCAATTAATTGTTTTTCTTCCTCACGAGATAAGGAGTAATCTTTTAGTAGTTCATTATTTTTGTCTTCAGACCCTGTTGAAATAATTAATGCGGTTTCATATTTTCCATTAATGAGTTCATCTAGTTTTCGTTTATAAATCGCTGCTGCTTCGCGATTCACCGCCACCACTTGTGCTTTAAAACCGTTTGGCAAAATATAATTTTCAAAATGTTCCACAATATCTAAAGCAATTTGTTCAATGCGGCTCGGAGCGGCTAAGATGGCTTCTTCTTTGGCATATTTCTTTTTTATTCGCTCACGATCTTCTTCGCTATATTCGCTAAATTTACGGTCAAATAAGCGATCTAGTGAATCGCCTTGCAAATGAAGGTTGACCATTCGCGCTTCATAGAAAATCGGAACGGTTGCCCCATCATCGACCGCTTGTTCAATCGTATATTTATCAAATACGAGCCAAACGTTCGTGTTGTACTTTTATCTTCTTTATCGATCGGTGTTCCTGTAAATCCAAGGTAACATGCATTCGGTAAGCCTTTCCGCATGTTCATCGCTAGACCTTTATATTGCGTACGGTGCGACTCGTCGACTAACACAAAAATATTTTCCGACCTTGAAAGTTCTGGATACTCGTCTTGCTCCTTGTCTGGTTGGAACTTTTGCACAAGCGTCATAATCGTTGAACCAGGGCCTTGTTGTAATAACCTTTTCAAGTCTTTGACGCTTTCCGCTTGTTGCGGATTCGGGAAACCGCATTTACGGAATGTTTTTGTAATTTGATCATCCAAGTCTTTCCGATCAGTCACAACGACGATCGTCGGGTTTTGCAACTCTTTGATTCGTCGCAGTTTGACGGCTAAATATAACATCGTCAATGATTTACCTGAACCTTGTGTATGCCAAATCACCCCGCCGCGATCTTTTGGTGTTTTTGCATGTAAAATGCGCTGAATCGCTTTATTGACCGCACGGAATTGTTGATAACGAGCAATCTTTTTAACGACCCGTCCACCATCAACTTCAAAGACAATGAAGTTTTGAATCAAGTCAAGCAAGTTTTCTTTCGATAACATTCCTGCAACTAAAATATCTTGTTTCGTAGGTGAGTCACCAAGTTCAGGCACCGTTCTTGGATACGGATCTTTCCACTCGCCGTAATGTTGCACTTTTGCACCAATTGTTCCTGCTTTTGCACGATAATTACTTGTCGCAATCATAAATTGGTTATAGTAGAACAGCTGCTCATGAGTTTCTTGATAACGTCGTAATTGATTAACTGCTTTTGAAATTTGCGTATCTTCTTGTAACGTTGGACTTTTACATTCGACAACGACTAAAGGCAATCCGTTCACAAAAATTACAACGTCAGGACGAATCGTGCCTCTTGCATTTTGAATGCGGAACTGGTCAACGACAAGAAATTCATTGTTATAAGGGTTATCAAAATCAATGAGTTTCACCGTTTGATTTTTTTTCCCTTTTCCTAAATCTTGTTGAATCGAAATGTAGTTCACAAGCATTTCATGAAACTTTTCATTCGCTTGCATTAATCCTGTTGCTTCGATGTGAGTTAGATTGTAAATCATGCGAGCAAGATTGTTGTCATCAATCCATGGATTTAACCGCTGAATCGCTTTCCTTAACCGTTCCTTCAAAATGACTTCGCTCAACGAATCACGTTCAGACTCAAGAGCTGAGCCTGTGACATGCTCATAGCCCAACTCTTGAAGCTGCTCGATCAAACGTTTTTCTACAAGATTTAACTCATTCCATTCACTTGCGGCGGTCACTGCGACATCACCTCATCATCGACTTTCACACGGACTTTGCCTGTGAGTAGGGTTTGCATTAGGGATTTTTTGATTTTATTAAGTTCATGATATCTCTGAGTTTCAAACGTAAGCTTTAAATCAAATGTTTCAATTATTTTTGCGATTTTTTCTTGCTCTTCAAGCGATGGAAACGGTACTTTAAGATTATTTATATCTCGCAGAAACAAGTTGGCTTGAGCTAACTGGCTTTGATTTAACATCATTTGTTTTTGAAGATTTGGAGACTGGAGTGCATACATCAAAAATTTTGAATTTGTAGTGTTTTTATCTATCTTTACTAATGCAACACTTCGTACTAAACCAAACTTCGTTCCCTTCGGTACAACACATACTCTTCCTATAGTACCAGAACAAGAAATAAGGATATCTCCCTCTTCAGGGTTACATCTTTTTGTTATTTTTTCCAACTCCTCTTGAGAGACGTAATCAACATTGGACAAATCGAGCATATTATTTCTGATATTTCGTGCTGATAAGAGGAGTTCTCCAAATTCTGTACGCTTAGGGGTTTTATGCTCTCCATCCGTAACTTTTAATGCAAAATCCTGTATCTTTAACACTTCCCACTCTTCAGGAATCTCCCCAATCTCCGTCTTTTTAAATTTCGTATGTCCGATTCCCTTTGTCAGCAACTGTTGCATAAGCCCTTTTTTCACTTTTTCTGTTTGCTCGATGATCACTTCGGTTTTCTCAATCGCTTCATCAACAGAAGAAAGAATCGCTGCGATTTTGCGTTGTTCGGAAAGAGAGGGTAACATTATAATTAAATTTTTTAATTTCTCTTTATTCAATGTCTGTCCTTTAACAGCAACATCTAAAGAATCTTTGTAATCTAAATTACTTAAAGCATAATACAAATATTCACTAGAAAACGTATTCTGTTGTTTTGGCAAGAAACCAGCAATCGCCTCATTTGTATATAATCGTCTTTTAGTAATAGCAACTTTTCCAACTGTGAGCTTAAAACTCATTATTACAGTATTTTCTGGCAATAACTTTACGTTTGAGTTTCGTATCCCTTCATCGGTAATCCGTTCTTTAGTGTTTTGAATGTATTTACTTTGTAAATCAGAAATTGAAACCCAAAGATTATCAGTTTTCAGATCCTTATCCCAATATTCCCCTTTCTTTCTCGAAGGAGTACCGCCTATTAAAATATCTGAAATTTCACCTAATTTCACACGTCTCCAATTCAATTCACCCATCATACCCCAACTCCTTCAAATATCCATACATCACCTTTTCAATTTCTTCCCGCTCTTGTTCGAGTTGGCGAAGTTGGCGAAGGGCTTCTGCCACATCGATTTGTTCTTCTTCTTCGGTTGTGTCAATGTAGCGGGCAATGTTTAAGTTGTAGTCGTTTTCTTTTATTTCTTCAAGTGTCACGACACGACTGTATTTCTCCACATCTTTCCATGCATCGTATGTGCTGACGATTTTTTCAATGTCTTCATCACGAAGAACGTTTTGATTTTTTCCTTCTTGATAATCGTGTGATGCGTCAATGAAAAGAACCTTTCCTTTTTTATGCTCTTCTTTGTTTTTGTTGATGATAAGAATACAAGCTGGAATGCCTGTTCCGTAGAAAAGGTTTGCTGGTAAACCGATAATCGCTTCGATTAAATCTTCTTCTAAAATGCCTTGACGGATTTTCCCTTCTGCTCCGCCGCGGAAAAGAACGCCATGCGGCATAACGACTCCCGCTTTTCCTTCATCATTGAGCGTGGCGATCATATGCTGAATAAACGCATAGTCTCCTGCGTTTTTTGGCGGTAAACCAAAGCGGAAACGGTTAAATTCATCTGCTTCTGCTTCTTCACGTCCCCAGTTTTTCAAGCTAAACGGCGGATTGGCGATGACGCGATCATATAATAGAAGCTCGCCGTTTTCGTCTAATAGTTTCGGTTCACGAATCGTATCGCCTTTTTTAATTTCATGGTCACTCAAGCCGTGAAGCAACAAGTTCATTTTACAAATGGCCCACGTATTTAAGTTTTTCTCTTGTCCGTGCAATGTAATGTTGCGTGGATTGCCGCCTTTTTCTTTTATGTAGTCGACCGATTGAATGAGCATTCCACCAGACCCTGCGGTTGGATCGCATACACGCATACCTTCTTCAGGTTTAATCAGTTTGACAATTAATTTAACGACTTGGCTTGGCGTATAAAACTCGCCACCTTTTTTTCCTGCATCGTCAGCAAATTGTTTGATGAGATACTCATACGCACGACCAAGGATATCAGGTTCCGACAAGTTTTCGTTACGTAAGTCAATTTGTGAGAAGTGCTGTACTAATTGAAGAATCGTTTTATCGGATAATTTTTCTTTATCGTTAAAGTCAATATTCGCTAATACCCCTTGTAGGGAAGGGTTTTCATCTTCCAATAGTTCAAAGGCTTTATTAATAACCGCCCCCACGTCTTGGGAATGGGATTGAATATAACTCCAACGTGCTTTTTCAGGTACGAAAAATTGGTGTTCGTCGCGATCATACCAACCGTAATCTTCTCCTTCTTCCCTTTCAATCCGCTCAGCGGTTTCCACAAATACATCATTTAATCGTTTTAAAAACAACATTCCAAAAATATAGTTTTTATAGTCTGACGAATCAATACTACCACGCAATATATTCGCTGATTCCCATAAATGAGATTCAAGTTCTTGTAGCGTTAACTTGCTCATCGTGATGCCTCCATTTTTTCTTGTTCTTTCATCTCTTCCAACTTTAATCATAACAAAAATTCCTATTGTAAACTACTGTCATTTGACAACAATGAATAAGAACATCATGTCTCATATGCCCATATGAAACCCTAGCTATCTGAACATAGCTGGGGTTAAGTTTAGTCCATCATCTTTATGGATTGGTACATTTGTCGTCGATCCCCCGGAGTTTTTGCAAGATTGGAGGCCGACGGCAGCTGTGAAATGATGAACAAATTACTTATTCCTTCTCTAACAACTTCTGTATTTCTTCTTCCGTAAGGTCTGTGACGTTTGCAATATCTTTGACGCTCATTCCTTTTCTCGCCATCGTTTGCACAAGATGCTTCATGCCTTGTCGTTCATACGAAATCATGAGTTCCAACACTTGTTCTTTTTCTTTCGTCTCCATTTCATTCACCTCGCTTCGCGGTTTTCGTTCTTCTTCATCTGATCGTTTCACACATGTTTCAAAAAAGCCAAACAATAATCGTTGTTTCGCTTCGTCTAATTCCAATCGGACAAGCATGCGTAAAAATTGTTTTTTCAGTTCTACTCGTTCACTTTCAGTATATCCCATTTTGCTTAACAGTGCAGCAGCGATTGGATTGTCTTGACGAATGTAGTTTCGCCAGTTTTGTTTACGAAGTTCCAAAGTGAAAAAACGAAAGTCAAGCACGTGGCCAAAAGGAAATTGGAGGGTAAATGTCGCTGGTTCGTCGCGGATCGTATCGTAGCTAAATACAGCAATAGGTACGATGGGTTTGCGGTACTTTTCTAACAAGCGGCTAAAATAAATAAACATTCGTTCAGGAAACGATGGTTGGACGTAGCTTTGGTTTTCGATATGCACGATCACTAACCCGTCTTCCCCTTTCAGCTTCGTTTCGACAAGCAAATCGACACGGTACTTCTCGCCTGCCGTCACATCGGTAAACAGCTCCTCCGATAAAAACGAGACGTGGCGAAAATCGATATGCTCGTGCATGGCTGGGAAAAAGAGAACAATAAATTCCTCAAAAAACGTTTGGATCAACTCTTTAAACAGACGATCGTGGTCAATGGACATATAGTCACCTCGCATACAATCGTTTCGATGTTTTTATTCGACAACATCGACTATTTTCCTGCATACGAAAACATTTGCGTCAGTCGGAAGAAGATGCTGAATACAACGAAAAACC
This sequence comes from Anoxybacillus sp. MB8, assembly GCF_011006755.1. Taxonomy (NCBI): domain Bacteria; kingdom Bacillati; phylum Bacillota; class Bacilli; order Caryophanales; family Anoxybacillaceae; genus Anoxybacillus; species Anoxybacillus sp. MB8. The sequence continues at coordinate 26,376 of NZ_RXXX01000020.1, read as the reverse complement.
CCGAGCTCTCTAAAAGAACTCGGGGTTGTGATGATTCCGACTGGGCTCGAACCAGCGACCTCCACCCTGTCAAGGTGGCGCTCTCCCAGCTGAGCTACGGAATCGTATGTTGTTGTCCTATCGAACACATTTTTCATTATACTTACCTTCTCTCACATTGTCAAATACTTTTTTAAAAAATTTTTTAGCCATTGCCTAGGCAATGGCTAATGGCGGATAAAGTCGATGTGAGTGCCTTGGAAAAAGCCATCTTTATATTCGTATGTGATAATTAAACTGCCGATGTATTCCCCTTTTTTTCGTTCGAGAAGTAATACGGCTTTCAGCTTTTGTTTATCGAGCGCATATTTTAAAAAGCGGTCGAATGTCGTTTTTACCCCTTTTTGCCCTTCGCGCGCGTACGGAATGAACGCGTGAACGTGATCAATGATGATCTCCGTTCCTTCGTCTGTCTCTTTCATTTTCATGCTTTTTAAAACGACGGTGCGCGGATCTTCGACGATCATTTCTTCTATGCCGTTTTCACGATGGGCAAATACGTGCACTTCGTTTTTATACGTGCCGTTGCCGCGTGCTTTCACGAGAAAAACGACGACATCTTCCTTTCCATCGTCCGTCACATCAACAGAATACAATTGCGGAGTCGCTTTCGGGTCATGGATATGTTCCCATTCCGGAAAAGCATACGTCGCTTTTCCGACGTGAAGCGTAAAATGACGCACCCAATCTCCATCTTCTTTGCCGCATAGTTGCACGTTTGCTTCCTCTAATTTTTTCGTACAAGCATGGCCATTGAACGAAAGCGCCGTCATAACTGATAATAACAATGATAAAAACATACGTATCCTCCATACTTTTTTCACTTAGTATGAAAGAAAAACAGAAAAAATATGTATTGCCTTTCTTAAATAAGACATGGTATGATAATTAGAAAAACAAAAAAGGGGGCATGCACGATGAGACGTGTCACATTAACTGACATCTTCCTTCACCCCATCACCCAAAAATATTTAAAACGTTCAGGCGTCGCACACGCCATCGCTACCGCATATCATGCGTATCGCCTTGCCTTGCAATATGGAGTCAATGTCGATTTAGCGACAAAAGCGGCACTGCTTCATGATATTGGGCATTATGAATGGTACTCTAATGGAACGTGGGACTATGAAACATATAAACAAAACGACATTCATGCGATTAAAGGGGCGGAGCGAGCGCACAAATTGCTTATTCGACTCGGTGAACATCCTCAACATGCGAAAGAAATCGCCCTCGCCATTTTGCTTCATACCGATTCGTATCTTCCAGAAGGAGAGCTAAAACGAAAACCGCTTCAGACGATCGTTAAACTTGCCGATGAAGCAGATGAAGAACCAGGCGGCAAACATCACTATCGCCAAATCGATGACGAACTCGCCTTGAAAAAAATTCAACAACTTGATCGCATGGTCGAACAGCAAATGAAGCGTGATGCGCTCGACCAAATTAGCTAAGGCTAGGCGATGTGCCTAGCCTATACATATGATAACGCCTGTTCCACATCAGCAAGCAAATCATCGGTCGCCTCTAATCCAACACTTAAGCGCAACAAACCGTCCGTAATGCCGCGACGAAGGCGTTCCGCTTTCGGCATCGCCGCATGCGACATTTTTGCCGGATAAGATAAAATCGACTCTACCGCTCCTAAACTAACCGCAAATACCGGAATATGCGCATATTTCACAAACGTCCGCACCGCTTGTTCATTTTCCAATTCAAACGACAACACCGCGCCAAACCCACGCGCTTGATCGCGATGAATGACGTGCCCTTCGTGATGCGAAAGCCCCGGATAATATACGTGCGCCACTTTCGGATGGCGATGTAAAAACTGCGCGAGCTGCATCGCTGAACGGGAAGCGTAATCAAGCCGAACGTGAAGCGTTTTTAGCCCGCGCAGCACAAGCCACGCATCTTGCACGCCGAGCACCGCACCGAACGCATACTGCAACTTCCGAAGCTCTTTCGCTAGTCGCTCATCTTTCACAACCGCAAGTCCAGCGACGACATCGCTATGGCCAGCTAAAAATTTCGTCGCGCTATGGAGCACGACATCGACGCCGAGATCGAGCGGACGCTGCAATAAAGGTGTCGCGAACGTATTATCTAAAAACGTCAAACAACCGTGCGCTTTCGCAAGCTTCACAACCCCGCGAATGTCCGTAATTTTCAGCAGCGGATTTGACGGCGTCTCCATATAAATCACTTTCGTATTCGGACGAATATGGCGCGCTACCGCATCTAAATCGGTCATATCGACAAACGTATATTCAATGCCAAATCGGCTTAATACATCCGTGATGATGCGATACGTTCCGCCATATACGTCATCTGTAATTAACACATGATCCCCTTTTGACAACAACAAAAACGCCGTTGAAATCGCCGCCATGCCTGATGCGAACGCAAAGCCGCTCACTCCTCCTTCCAGCTCCGCGATCGTTTCTTCAAGCGCCTCGCGCGTCGGATTGCCTGTGCGGCTATAATCATATTTTCCAAACGTATCAAAATCAAACTGATGAAACGTCGATGCATGATGAATCGGGACGCTCACCGCGCCCGTTTGCGCATCGATCTGCCATTTATTATGAACGAGTTGCGTTTGCACATCCATTTTTTACACCTCTTTCATGCGTTGAAACGCTTGTGTTAAATCAGCAATTAAATCGTCATGATGTTCAATGCCGACCGAAAAACGTAACAGTCGATTACATACCCCGTTGGCGATACGAACGTCCTCTGGAATATCCATATGCGTTTGCGTCGCTGGATACGTAATAAAACTTTCGACACCGCCTAAACTTTCCGCAAACGTAATAAGCTTTAAGCTTCGTAAAAAGGTATTCACCCACCGTTCGTCGCGCACGCGAAACGACAACATGCCACCTCTCCCTGGATATAGCACATCGGTCACGTCTTCATGTTGTGCTAAAAATTCATAAATCGCTTTTGCATTTTGTTCATGTTGGCGCATGCGAAGCGCGAGCGTTTTCATGCCGCGAATTAACAACCATGAATCAAACGGAGACAGCACCGCTCCGATCGCGTTATGATACATCGCCAATTGCTCGCATAGCGCTTTTCCTTTTGCGACAATGAGCCCCGCAAGCACGTCGTTATGCCCGCCTAAATATTTCGTTGCGCTATGAATGACGATGTCCGCCCCTTTCGTTAATGGCTTTTGCAGTACAGGTGTGTAAAACGTATTATCGACGATAAGAAGCAGCCCATGTTGTTTCGCAAACGCCGCGACCGCTTCAATATCCGCCTCTTGCATGAGCGGATTGGTCGGCGTTTCTAAAAAAATCGCTTTCGTTTTGTCCGTCACATGCGCCTTTACCGCATCTACATCGCGAAAATCGACGTATGTAAACGACAGCCCGTATTTTCTCCACCCTTTTTCAAACAACCGATACGTCCCGCCATATAAATCGGCCGAAACGAGAAAATGATCCCCGCTTTCAAAAAGCGCAAACACCGTTTGAATTGCCGCCATGCCTGAACTACATGCAAACCCTTGATCCCCTTCCTCTAACTGCGCAATCGCCTCCTCGACGATGTGTCTCGTCGGGTTTCCTGTCCGAATGTAATCGTACCCCGTCGACTGTCCGATCCCTTCATGCCGATACGCTGTTGAAAAATATACAGGTGGATTCACTGTTCCTGTCGTCGTCTCGCTTCGATTACCGATTTGCGCTAATACTGTTTCCACATGACTCATTCGCTCTCTCCCTTTCTCAAAAAAATAAAAGCCTTCTAAGAAGAAGGCTTTCTGTCCATAGACAAACGCTTCTTCTTATCTTCCGAATTGAACACCAATTCGCTGGATTTAGCACCTGACCGCTTTCGGCTGGTTGCTGAAGGTTCATCGGGCCAGTCCCTCCCCTTCTCTTGATAAGAATGCACACGCATATTGAATTTTCTGATTTTTAACTAATGTACCTTATTTCCAAAAAAATTTCAACTATTTTTTATTTTCTTGTAACAAACTTTCATTCCGCCGCAAGAGCATCGGCTTTTGTCGGATGGACGGTGCCGGCTGGATGTTGTGGCGGCGCATAAATGGAGTACAGCTTAAGCGGAACGTTCCCTATGTTGATCACATTATGCCACGTTCCTGCAGGCACAAAAATGGCAGAGCCATCCGTCACGCGTCTTTCAAACGTCAATTCGTTTTTCTTTTTGCCCATCCGCACAATCCCTTCTCCTTGTTCAATACGTAAAAATTGATCAACACCCCGATGCATTTCTAAACCGATATCCTCTCCGACACGAAGGCTCATCAATGTCACTTGCAAATGAGGTCCCGTCCATAACGTCGTACGGAACATGTTGTTTCGTTTCGTCGCTTCTTCTATTTGTACGACAAACGGGTTCGGTCCGTAATCTTTCGTATATTCTCGCGGAAACGGATAAGGCATAATCGGATATGGATACACAGGCATATACACAACATTCGGATAGTAATACATGTTCTCACCTCTTTTTTCATATTCATCGCCATGTTATGCACAACTGCCCGACTATGCGCCTCACATGCAAAAATCGACAAATAGAACGGATATATGTTAAGGTATGGAAAAAGGAGGCGTGCCGATGTGGAACGAATTTAAGAAATTTGCTGTGCGGGGGAACGTCATCGACTTAGCTGTTGGGGTCATCATCGGTGGAGCATTTGGAAAAATCGTTTCTTCCCTCGTGAATGACATCATTATGCCGCTTGTTGGTCTCATTTTAGGTGGCGTCGATTTTAGCGGATTATCTTGGAAAGTCGGTGAAGCAGAAGTCAAATACGGGTCTTTTATTCAAACCGTCGTTGACTTTTTAGTCATTGCCTTTTCTATCTTTCTATTCGTCAAACTGCTGAACAACTTATCCGAACGAATCAAAAAACAAGAAGAAACGAAACAAACCGCACCAACGATCACAAAAGAACAACAACTGCTCACAGAAATTCGCGATTTATTAAAACAACAAAAAGAAACACCATAGCCCCCAGAGCTTTTTGGGGGCTTCCCACTCATTCTTTCTCTACGAACTGCTTTACTTCTTCTTCCGAAAGATCCGTAACGTTTGCAATATCTTTTACGCTCATCCCTTTTTTCGCCATCGTTTGTACAAGACGCTTCATTCCTTGTTTTATTCCTTGCTCCACTCCTTCTTCTCTTCCCTTTTCTAACGCCTTTTGTTCATACGAAATAATTAATTCCATCACTTTGTCTTTTTCTTTCGTCTCCATTTCATTCACCTCGCTTCGTAGTCTTCGTTCTTCTTCATCGGATAATTTTACATATGTTTCAAAAAAGCCAAACAATAATCGTTGTTTCGCTTCATCTAATTCCAATCGGACAAGCATGCGTAAAAATTGTTTTTTCAGTTCTACTCGTTCACTTTCAGTATATCCCATTTTGCTTAGCAGTGCAGCGGCAATAGGGTTATCATTTCGAACGTAATTTCGCCAGTTTTGTTTGCGCAATTCGACAGTGAAGAAACGAAAGTCTAGCACGTGGCCAAAAGGAAATTGGAGGGTAAATGTCGATGGTTCGTCGCGGATCGTATCGTAGCTAAATACAGCAATAGGTACGATGGGTTTGCGGTACTTTTCAAACAAACGGCTAAAATAAATAAACATTCGTTCTGGAAATGATGGTTGAACGTAGCTTTGGTTTTCAATATGCACAATCACAAGCCCGTCTTCGCCTTTTAACTTCGTTTCGACAAGCAAATCAACACGGTACTTCTCCCCTGCCGTCACATCGGTAAACAGTTCCTCCGATAAAAACGAGACGTGGCGAAAATCGATATGCTCATGCATCGCTGGGAAAAAGAGAGCAATAAATTCCTCAAAAAACGTTTGGATCAACTGTTTAAACAGACGATCGTGGTCAATGGACATATAGTCACCTCGCATACAATCGTTTCGATGTTTTTATTCGACAACATCGACTATTTTCCTGCATGTGATGTTCACATCTCTTCAAAAAAGCCGTAAACCCATACGGATTTACGGCTTCTTTTACGCATTTAATGCGGCTTCTTCCTCATCGCGCAAGTTGTGCGCAAGGCGACCAGAGGCGCTTGCGGCAACGCTTGCGACTAAGTCGTCTAAAAACGTATGCACACCTTTGCCACGTTTCGTATCAAGCTGTTTAATGATTCCTACTTTATTTTTGTCCAGATGTCCAAACGTTGTCACTGCAATGCTACCGTATCCGAGCACCGCTCCTAATGCCAACGTTTCATCGACGCCAAACAGCCCTTCATCCGTTTCGACAATCGTTTGAAGCGGCTGTGACAACATGCCGTTTTCTGCAAGTTTATCAAGCTCAATCCCAACTAAAATCGCATGTTGTACTTCGCGTTTTTGTAACACTTTTTCTACGCTTTCAATACATTCTGCCATCGTTAAATTTTTATTGTACGGACTTTGCATTTCATATACAATCTCAGCAATCGCTGGAATCGTCACACCACGTTCTGTTAATAGTTGCAACGTTCTTTCATACACTTCTTGACTAGATACGCGCTTCATTCCTCATCCTCCTCTCGTTCTCTCATTATATCACGCAACGACAAAAAATGCAGAAATGTGGTACGATAAGAAAGAACAACGTCGAAAAAGGATGGGAGAACATGCAAGAGTTAACACTTCACAGCCAACATTTAGACGAGGAACTATCGTTACCTGTATATTGCTCTAAACCTGTCACGCCGCTTTATAAACATCTCGTCATCATCGCACAAGATGGACAAGATTATTTTATGTTCGGAAAAATCGCACGCGTCATCGATGAGCTTGGCATACGCGCTGTCGTCATCGGCGTGCCGTATCGCAACGTGTCAGATCGCTATGAGAAATATCATCCGAACGGAAAAAAACGGGAAGCATACATGCGCTTTCTTGCGAACGAACTGGCGCCGCTCGTTGATGAGCATTTTTCGACATATCAAATGGGTGCAACGCGCATTCTCGTTGGCGATTCGCTCGCAGGCACCGTTTCGCTTCTGACTGCGATGACATATCCACATACGTTTGGCAAAGTTGTCATGCAGTCGCCATATGTGAACGATGATGTGATGGCGCACGTGCAATCATTTACGGACTGGCATTTGCTTGCGCTTTATCATTCCGTCGGCAAACAAGAGACAGATGTGAAAACGACAGACGGGATGGTGCGCAACTTCATTGAACCGAATCGTGCACTTGCTCACGTTCTTCAAACAAAACAAGTTCGCTATCATTACCACGAGTTTGACGGCGACCATTCTTGGACATACTGGCAACCAAATTTGCCGATCGGATTAAAAAAAGTGATTGAAATGTAACAGTATTTTCCGAAAATTTGTTATAATATATAAGTATAATGACGAAAGGAGGAAGGTCGCATGAAATGTGGTATCGCGATTTTTCCATCAAAAAAAATTCAAGATTTTGCGAATTCGTATCGCAAACGGTACGACTCTCATTACGCCCTCATTCCGCCACATATTACGCTAAAATATGCGTTTGACGTGGAAGAAGACAAGCTCAATGAGCTCGTTCAACAACTTCGCGACGTCGCGCGCGAAACAGAACCGTTTCCGTTGCGCGTCACAAAATTTAGTTCGTTTTATCCGGTCAATAACGTCATTTATTTAAAAGTGGAAAAAACAGAGCCACTCGCTCAGCTGCATGAAAAATTGCATCGTCCGCCGTTTGTTGAACAAACAGACTATGCGTTCGTGCCGCATATTACGATCGCACGCGACTTGTCAAACGACGAATATTCGGACGTATTCGGCCGCTTCAAGATGCAGTCTGTCTACTTTGAAGAACAAGTCGACCGCTTCCATTTACTATATCAACTTGAAAACGGATCGTGGTCAGCATACGAAACATTTCATCTTGGAAAGGAATAACAACATGTACGTCAAACGAGGACAAGACGAAGCGCTTTGGCACGATGCCCTTTTTGTTCGCCGCGCCGTCTTTATTGACGAACAAGGGGTACCGGAAGAAGAAGAAATTGACGCATTCGAGCGTGAATCTGTTCATTTCGTCATATACGATGACGATCAACCGATTGCCGCAGGACGTTTTCGTATAATCGATGACGTCGGGAAAATCGAACGCATTTGCGTCCTTCCCGCATATCGCGGACGCGGCATCGGCAAACGGATCATGGAAGCGATCGAACAATATGCTTCACAACACGTCACAAAGGTGAAACTAAACGCCCAAACACATGCCGAACCGTTTTACAAACAGCTCGGCTACGAAACAGTATCCGACGTCTTTCTGGACGCGGGCATTCCACATGTGACGATGGTCAAAAACATGCGATCATAACGGTCGCATGTTTTTTTTTACACTCGACATACTAACAAAAGAAGCTACATACGAAAGGATATCGTTATGAACGAATTTGGACAAATTGCGGTCGAATTAGTTGTCGGTTATATCGCCTTATTTATTATGGCGAAAATACTTGGGCGAACACAAATTACGCAAATTACGCCGTTTGACTTTATTTCTGCCCTCGTTCTCGGGGAACTTGTCGGCAACGGTTTATACGATGCAAAAGTCGGACTCTCGAAAGTATTGTTTGCGATTGGACTATGGGGACTGCTCATTTACACGACGGAGATGATTACACAAAAGAAAAAAGAACTTCGTGAATTGTTAGAAGGAAAACCGGTCATTGTCATTTCGAAAGGAAAAATTTTGTATGAAGCGTTAAAACAAACGAAGCTCGATCTAAACCAACTGCAACATTTGCTTCGCGCCCGCAACGTCTTTTCCGTTCGCGAAGTGGAATACGCCATTTTAGAAACAGACGGCACAGTGAGCGTCATGAAAAAAGCCCCGTTCGAGCAGCCGACGCGGCAAGATCATCACATGTCTGCATCGGAAGCGACATTGCCTGTGACGGTCATTATCGACGGGGAAGTCATTTGGGACAATTTACAAGAGAACGGTTGGGACGAACAATGGTTAAAAAAACATATTCGCCACGCTGGTTTTGAAAACTATAACGATATTTTATACGCCGAATGGCAAGACGGAAAAGGGATGCACGTCCAAGCATATTAGCGTTTTTTCATGGAACGATCTTGAGGTCGTTTTTTCTTTTGTGCCGTTTGTTCTTTTTTGTCGTTTGTTGCTCGTTGGATGTTTGTCACGCGCGGAACATGAAGCGGGTTTGGACGAATCGGTGGGATGTGCATACAAATCGCCTCCTTTGTCTATTTATTCGCCACCCATAAAAAAACTCCTTTTCTCTTATTGTATGATTTGTTAACATAGACGTTGACGTTAGACGAAGGAGTTTGACCGATGAATAAAGCACGATATAACGGCAAGCTATTTGATATTCATACGTTAGCGCGAGAAAAATATGAGCTCGTGTATGAACAAAGTTTACGAAACAAATGGACGTGTCCGATGTGCGGTGGAGTCGTTCGCTTTCATTTAGCGATTGAACATGCCCCGCACTTTTATCATGTTTCTGACCCTTGCATTCGAGAAGAACGAAAACGAGCCAATATCATCGCCATTCAGCCAACCGAACCGTTTCAAGCGAAAGAAAAAAAACAAATGACCGTATGTGGCGTGTCGCTTGATGCCGAGCAGTATGAAGCCGTTCGCCGCATCGAAGGCCCCCTTCTTGTGCTTGCGGGGGCTGGCAGCGGAAAGACGCGCACGTTAACGACGCGCGCCGCTGCGATGATGGCAACTCATCACATCAAAGCGGCAAACATGATGATCGTCACCTTTACGACAAAAGCCGCAAAAGAACTGACGGAAAGACTTCATGCATACAACCTTGATGCGTTGCCGACTATCGGAACGTTTCATAGCTTATTTTATCGCATGCTACAACATGCCGATCCGTTTCGTTGGCGTCATGAGCGGCTCATTCGCGACTGGCAAAAAGAACGGATGATGAAAGAAATCGGTCGCGACATCGGCATCGATGAACGCGATTTTCCGTATGATGAAGCGATGCAGCGCATTTCGTATTGGAAAAATACGCTTACCTCGCTCGATCATATCGCCATTGAAAACGAATGGGACGAGCGCGTCGTACAGTTGTACGTGCAATATGAAGAAAAAAAACGGCAGCTCGATGTATTTGATTTTGATGATATGTTATATGCGTGCTATGACATGTTGCGAACAGATGAAAAACGATTGAAACAATATCACGAACGGTTTCATTATTTTCTCATCGATGAATTTCAAGACATTAACAACGTGCAATACGAAACGATGAAACTGCTCGCCTCACATACGCATCACATTTGCGCAGTTGGCGATGACGACCAAGCGATTTATGCGTTTCGCGGTTCAGATTCATCGTTTATTCACGAGTTTCAAAAAGATTTTCCAAATACAACAATTGTGAAGCTAACGGAAAACTATCGCTCGCCGCATCCGATCGTCTCGCTTGCTAATCGCATTATTTCGAAAAGTCGCACGCGCATTCCGAAACAAATGAACGCCCAAACAGATAGCGGACATATGCCGATCTGTTTTTTTCCGTACGATGAAGAAGAAGAAGCGACGATGATCGCATGCGACATCGTCGAACGGCTACAAGAAGGCGCAAAACCGAGCGATATTGCGATTTTATGCCGGACAAACGCTTCAGGACGCGCCGTCTTTGAACGGCTTTCACAACTTCGTTTACCTGTTACAACAGATGCGGACTCGTTTTACAATCGTCGCATCGTGCGCTACTTATTAAGCTTTTTTCAATTAAGCATCAATCCGAACGACGAACAGGCGCTTGCTGATGTCGTCACTGTATTGTTTTTAAAACAGACGGTCATCAACGATATCAAAGCGATCTCGATTTTACAAGACTGTTCGCTCGTCGAAGCGCTCGCCAAACTCGACGGCATTCCACCGTTTCAACAACAAAAATTGCGCGCGATCGCTCCGCTCTTTGCGAAAGTGAAAGAAATGAAACCGCTCGAAGCGATCGACTTCATCGAAAAAGACATGGGCTTTGGCGACTTTTTAAAAAAGCGCGGAAACGAAGGAAATGCGATCGAAAGAGGATCAGATGATGTGCGCGACATGAAAGTCGTCGCGCGAAAATTTAAGACGATTCAAGCGTTTCTTTCTCACGTCGAGCGCGTCAAAACGTATGCGAGCAAAACGTGCGACGACGGCATTCAACTCATGACGATTCATCGCTCGAAAGGGTTAGAGTTTCCAATCGTATATATTATTGGAGCAGTAGACGGACTGTTGCCGCACGATTATGCGCTTGAGGCGTATCGAAATGGGGATGTCGCTCCGCTTGAAGAAGAGCGCCGCCTTCTTTACGTTGCGATCACACGCGCAAAAGAGCGCCTCTTTATTTCCGTTCCGTCCATGCGCCGCTTAAAAAAAGCAAACACTTCCCGCTTGCTTTCTTTTCTCGAAATAAAAGCGAAAAGCCTCGTATAAGACTTTTCGCTTTTTCGTTATTTTTTATTTAACATGTTCGCAATCGTGTTAAAATCGATTTGTTTTCCGTTGTTGACGATCGATTGCACAATTTTATCTTCCAATTCTTTTGGCACGTTGCGATTCGCAATTTGTGCGACGCGTTTGACGATGCCGCGCACCGTTTTTTCGTCTTTAAAATTGGCGTTTTGTAATGAATTGGCGAGCGCAAAAATATCTTGCATATTCACGCCCGTTTTCTTTTCAATATTTTTAAAAAAGTGTTGATCCATCTTCCTCCGCCTCCTTCATTTTTCTTTTTCAGCATATGAAAAACAAAAAAAAACGTTCCAAAGGTGTGATCCTTTGGAACGCCTCTTCTTAGTGAACGAACGCTGCACCAACAATAATCAATAAGATGAACAACACAACGATTAACACGAATGTTGAACCGTATCCGCCGCCGTAGCCGTAACCACCGTAACCATATCCGCAATATCCGAAGCCCATGAGACTCCACCTCCTTCAACGTTTTCGCTTACATCATATGCACCGAATTTCATTTGGTATGGGCGCTTTAGCGAAAATGATGAAACATGCACTTTTTCGCAAAAAACGCCTCGGCATCGCTCATGTTCGCTTGAAACTGTTGAAATAGGGCATCATTTATTTTTTCTAATTTATTTAACGTCGCTTCCATGTCTTTTCCCCACGTTTCAAACGCCTTCATAAGCGCATCGTGCTTTTCATGTTTTGCTCGCGCATATGATTGCAGTTCTTTTTCGAATTTGTTCATCGCCTCTTCCCCCCTTTGCTTTTTCATACGTAAAAAACAGAAACGTGTGCTAAAATAAAAGACGAAATGAAAAGAAAGGACGTGTCATATGGAACGACTACAAAACGCACAACAATTTGAACAGGCGATCGCCTCAAGCACGCCGGTTGTCGTTAAATTTTTTACAACATGGTGCCCAGATTGCGTGCGCATGGATCAATTTATCGGCGAAGTGATCGCTAGTTATCCACAATTTACATGGTATGACATCAATCGCGACGATGTGCCAGACATCGCAGAAACGTACAACGTCATGGGCATTCCAAGCTTACTTGTATTCCAAAACGGGGAAAAAATCGCTCACTTACATAGCGCCAATGCCAAAACGCGCGAACAAGTCGAGGAGTTTCTTCAAACAATTAAAAGCTAACAAAGGATGTTAGTGTTATTTATTAAATACTAGAAATTTATATTAAACCCTGAATCCGTGACAGTTTCTTCTCATAAGTACAAAAAAATCCCATCATATCGAGGTTTTAGCTCATTTTTGCATATTCACCTATTGGGTGAAGTGCAATATTTGTTGATTTATTGAGCTCTCTCGGCAGTTTGCACGTGTTTTTATCACGGATTCAGCTTAAACTTCATTAATATACACTCGTGGTGCTAGTTGAGCACTAGCGTTCAACTAGCACAAATATTACAAGTGAATACACAAACAGGATGCCGTCTATTGTTACCTCACCTACCGCAATCGAATTGCCACGAATCTCTGTAATGAGATACTGATCAACGAGGACGGAAAACACCCCCTCGATTGCTTTACGTTTTTCTTCCCACATGCTTCGGATAGTTGTTTGAAAGATAGAGCCCAAAATGCAATTTGGTACGCTTCATGCAACTTTTTTGCAAATCGCTACTGATAATGAATACATTGAATCACAAAGTGCAACGCTCGGTAGCGACAGTTGTACTAAGAACGTTCAAGAAACGAGCCATTTGTGAACAATCTCCCCATAACAAAGCGATGCCATGCATGTTCGGATGTAAACCCGAGCAACTTTCCTAAAAGACGAATCGCGACAACCACGGCGTCTTCCTTTTTGACCAAATGACGATTACGGAGCTGCAGGTACTTCTGAATCGATGACGGTTGGTCAGACACAGAAAAGAAAATAGAAGTATATTGCCCTTAAATCTTGATCGATCTGTAGAAAAATGAGAATGCTCTTGCATGGGGTGTTCTCCTTCCAAATGTTTGTTGGCACTTTCATTCCACTAGCAAGAGCTATTTTTTACGATTGCTCCAGTTTATCCTGCACCACGAGTATAGTAAAATTATAAGTTAGTTACATCGGTTGACATGGAAGGGGAGAAAATATTATGTCTATTGAACAAACGATAGCTAATTTAGCGGAGACTTACGCATATAAACTTAATCAAAAAGTGCAAAAACGAGTGGAAGACATGAAAAATGATGATAAATCTCACTATCTGCTTTATCAAGTGTTAAAAGTCACAGTTCAGGAAGGTGAATTAATAGATATTTATCAAAATAAAGGGCGTTTTCTTTACAAATATGCTGGTTCATTTCTTGAAGAAGCTGCCCTTTTATGTTTCGAACACAAATTTGGAGAAAATGCTTTAAAAAAAGTTAAAATACCCAATACTATTGGGAAACGTCCCAAAACATTTGAAATTGACTGCTTAGTAAATAATAATGCCTATGAAATCAAATGGCGAGATGCAACAACAGATGGTGACCATATTACTAAGGAGCATACAAGAATCCAAGTTATTAAAAATGCTGGATTTGTTCCAATTCGTATTATGTTTTATTATCCGAACAGAGAACAGGCAATAAAAATCCAAAAAACGCTTGAAACATTGTATATGGGGGTAAATGGTTACTATTATTATGGTGATTCTGCTTGGCAATATATTGAAGATACTACTGATGTGAATTTAAAACAAATTCTCGAAAGGATAGCGGAAGATAACACAAAAAGAGGAGGCAAATGAAGTATGACCGTTTTGTTAGGAGATTGTTTAGAACAACTTAAGAATATTAAAGATGAAAGTGTTGACCTAATATATTTAGACCCTCCTTTTTTTACACAAAAGAAACAGAAATTGAAAACACGGGATAACTCTAAAGAATATTCATTTGATGATTGTTGGGATTCCATAAATGAGTATATTGATTATATTAAGCTACGTTTAATTGAATGTAGAAGGGTATTAAAACCGACTGGTTCAATATTTTTACATTGTGACAAAGCAGCATCACATTATTTAAGAGTTGCATTAGACGAAGTGTTTGGAATGGAGAACTTTCAAAGTGAAATAATATGGAGCTATAAAAGATGGTCTAATTCGAAAGTTGGATTATTAAATAATCATCAAAACATTTATTTTTATAGCAAAACAAAAAATTTTAAATTTAACACAATTTATACTGATTATTCACCGACCACAAACGTAGACCAGATACTCCAAGAAAGAGTCAGAAATGAAAATTTCAAAGTAGTATATAAAGTGAATGAAATCGGAAAAGTTGTGATTGGGAAAGAAAAGAAAGGCGTTCCTTTATCTGATGTTTGGAATATTCCGTTTTTAAATCCAAAAGCAAAAGAAAGAATTGGTTATCCTACTCAAAAACCTATTTTATTATTGGAACAAATAATCAAAATTGCTACTGACGAGGGAGATCTAGTTTTAGATCCTTTTTGCGGGAGTGGTACAACTTTAGTAGCTGCACAATTATTGAACAGAAGATATATAGGAATTGATATTTCTAAGGACGCAGTTGAACTTACTAAACAAAGGTTAGAAAATCCAATTAAAACGTCATCATTTTTACTTGAAAAAGGTGAAAAAGAATATATAACAAAAACTGAAAAAGAATTAGCCATTTTAAATAGCTTGGATGCCATTCCAGTTCAAAGAAATAGCGGAATTGACGGATTCTTGAAAGAATATTACCAAGGTAAACCGGTTCCTATTAAGATACAAAAAGAGAGTGAAACTTTTGAAGAAGCAAGGGACAAGCTGCTTAAAGCAAGCAAAAAGAGGGACTGTATTTTGAAAATATTGATAAAAACTAAACATGAGGAAAGTCTTTTTGATTTTATACGGAATGACGATTTAGAAGACAATTTCATTGTTATTGATAGCTATGATTTGGTTATAAATGAATGGATTAGGAAAAATAGTAAGGATAATGAATTGTTACTTCAGAATTAAATAAACCCGTGGTGCTAGTTGATCACTAGCGTTCAACTAGCACAAATATCACAAAAAGGATTTTATGAATGAAAGATCTATAAAATCCTTTACGAAATCAAAATCAATATCAATCCATCACGGATTTAGGAGGATAACCCTTAATTCTATAAAATTTACATTATTACCAAAAATCAACCCCAGCATATTTTTACATGCGAAGAAACGATGTTCAAATATCCCCCACACGAAAAAGCCACGTCCGTGCCGTGGCTTAAGTTAAAAACGGTTGTAGTTTTTGAATAAGTTGTTGCATTTGTTTCGCTTGTTGTTCATACATTTGTTTTGCTTTCGGATCGTTTGTTTGCAAGGCGAATAGTTCAAAGTCCGCTTCTGCTTTTTTCATCGATGCAAGCAATAGTTGTTTTTGTTGTGGCGCTGGTACTTGAATGCGGTCGTCATACAAATCGACAGTAAGCTGACCGTACGAATCGACTTGCGCTAAAAAAACGTTTTCGACAGCGACCCCCATTTGATCGAGCTGTTGCTTTAACCATCCGCGGTTTAGGCGGGCTGTCGCAAGCGGTTCGTCTAAAATTTTGCCGTCCATAATGACCGTTTGTGGCTCTTTTTCCTCTGGAACGTATGATTGTACGTCTCCAATCGTCAGCGGCTGTTTGTCACGCTTTAGCAAAATGCTTAAATCACCGTTTGCCTCAAGCGTCGCAAATTCCACATCGGCAACGCGAAACACATCTTTTTTCCGCAGTTGCTCAAGCAGTTCGTCGGCTGTATATTTTTCTTTTTTCAAATTGTCTTCTAAAATTTTTCCGTCTTTAATAAATACGGTCGAGTTGCCTTCGACGAAGTCGCGAAATTTTTTACTTCGCAACGAAATGATCGAAATAGCAACAGGGAAAAGCGACCAAATTAAAATGCTTGTGATTCCTTCAGTTAGTCGAATATCTAAATCCATCGACATCGATCCGGCGATATCCCCGATCGTAATGCCGACGATATATTCAAAAAACGACAATTTGGATAATTGCTTTTTTCCTAATAATTTTGTAATGACAAATAGACCGATTAAAATGCAAATCGAACGAATCGCCACTTCTAACCATGCTGGCATGTTTACATCCCCTTATATTGCGGCTCCTCGCGCTCAAGCGTCGCGATGCGTCCTTTTAATGCCGCAATCATTTGTTCCGTCTGTAACATCGCTTCATGAAACGTACGTTGCGCCTCCTCGTTCGTTGAAGTAAGCGCAAGCTCTTGCAACGTCGCATGAATCGCTTTCATATTCGCTAAACTTTGTTTCACTTGTGAACCAATCGTCATCTCCATCTATCCTTTCGGTTTAAATAATAATGCTCCGATAAAACCGAACACGATGGCGGCAGAAATGCCGGCGCTCGTCACTTCAAACATGCCCGTCAACACCCCAACGATGCCGTGCTTTTCCGCCTCTTGCATCGCCCCGTGTACGAGCGCATTCCCGAAACTTGTAATCGGAATCGTTGCCCCTGCACCTGCAAAATCAATAAGCGGCTCGTACAACCCAAATCCGTCTAAAATCGCTCCAGCAACAACGAGCGCGCTTAACGTATGGGCAGGCGTCAACTTGAACACATCAAACATCACTTGTCCAATCACGCAAATAAGCCCTCCGACGACAAACGCCCAAAAAAACATCGCCATCATCGATCATCGCCTCCATACTCAATCGCTACTGCATGCGCAATGCACGGAATCGTTTCCCCTTGTTGAAACGTGAGCGGTGATAAAAGCGCCCCTGTCGCAACGACAAGCATCCGTTTTATTTCTCCGCGCTTCATGCGATGTAACAAATGACCATACACAACCGTCGCAGAACACCCTGCCCCGCTTCCTCCCGACAACACCGGCTGCCCTTCTCGATAAATGAGTAATCCGCAATCTTGATACCGCTCTTCTTCAAGCTCCATCCCGTTTTTTCGCAACAAATCAAGGGAAACGGTGCGCCCGATTTTTCCTAAATCGCCTGTAACGATAAGGTCGTAATACGACGGATCGATTCCCATATCGCGAACGTGCGCCTCAATCGTATCGACCGCCGCTGGTGCCATCGCCCCACCCATATTAAACGGGTCGGTTAATCCCATGTCGACGACGCGCCCAATTGTTGCCGACGTAATGCGCGGCCCATCTCCTTCTTTTCCGACGAGCGCCACTCCTGCCCCTGTCACCGTCCATTGCGCCGTCGGCGGCTTTTGCCCACCGTATTCGGTCGGATAGCGAAACTGTTTTTCAACCGCAGCGTTATGGCTAGCGGCGCCCGTTAATATGTACTTCGCCCCACCGTAATTGACAATAAATGCACTTAAAGCGAGCGCTTCCATCGACGTCGAGCAGGCGCCAAATACGCCTAAATACGGAGTGCTGAGCGTGCGGGCCGCAAAGCTTGAAGGGGTCATTTGATTAATTAAATCTCCTGCAATAATAAACTGCACTTGTTCTTTTTCGATGCGCGCTTTTTTCATCGCTTGAAAAAACGCTTCTTCAAATAGCACTTTATGCGCTTTTTCATACGAATCTTCTCCAAGCCAAAGATCTTCATGCAACAAGTCAAAATCATCGGCAATCTTTCCGTTCGCTTCAAACGGTCCACCGACCGTTGCGGTAGCGACGATGACCGGACGGTTTTCAAACACCCATGTGCGATGCCCTTTCATCATCCGAGCCCACCCCATTTCACCGCAATCGTTTTAATGAGCGCCACGACAAATGCAGAAAACGTGCCGAACAAAATGACGGAACCGGCTAGTTTAAACATATTTCCCCCAACGCCAAGCACAAACCCTTCCGTCCGATGTTCAATGGCCGCTGAAATGACGGCGTTGCCAAATCCGGTGACAGGCACCGCGCTTCCTGCCCCTGCAAATTGCGCTAATCGGTCGTACACACCAAACCCGGTTAACAACATAGCGATAAATACCATCGTCGCCACCGTCGGATTGCCGACCGTTTTTTCCGTAAAGTCGAAAAAATACATGTAAAAATACGAAATGGCTTGTCCGATGGTACAAATCAAACCTCCGACAAGAAAGGCGCGCACACAGTTTTTCAACACCGGACGCTTCGTTTCACGCGCTTGTTCAAATTGATGATACTCTTGTTGGACGGGCGTTAAATTTTTTCGTTTTTCGTTCGCCATCCTCTCACCTCGCTACGTTTGTTCTTCACTTAATTTTTGAATGACTGTCATTTCTTTTTCGATTTCTTTTTCGCTTATGTTTTTCGTTTCGATTTTTTCTTTTAACGCTTTCGTTTTCCAAAAAATTTTTAAATCGTGCGATGCGATCACTTTTTCGCGAAACTGTTCATTGAGCGCTTTTCCTACCTCTTTTTCAATTTGTTTCATGCGAAAGCGATGCAAATGTTTCACTTGATACGCAACAAGCAGCCGTCCGTTCGCTTCGACGGCAACCGCATCTTTTACATCTTCCCTTTCTTTCAACATGTCAACCGCCCGTTTTGCCTGTTGTTGATCGCTTCGTTTCGCGCTTCCGTCATAGCTGACGTTTGTGATGTTTTCTTGTTGAAGCGATTGTTGTTGTTCTTTTTGTTCATGCGCACAACTCATAAGAAAAAACATACTCATAAGTACAAACCATTTTTTCATGGCGTTCACCTTTCTATTCATGTAACGAAAGGGCGTCCCGATCGGACACCCAAATGACTTATTGCTTATATTGTGGCTCTTCTTGTTCAATTTCTTGCACGCGCGGAGCAATTAAATCGACGATCGCTTGCGTTTGTTGCGCTGCTTGTTGATACAATTGTTTTGCCTTTTCATTTTCCGTTTGCAAGGCGAACGTTTCAAAACTTGCCTGCGCTGATTTCAATCCCGCTAATGTTTGCTTTACAGAGCTTGCGACAGTCATATGAAAACCTCCTTCGTTTTTTCATTACATAGCATGCGCTGATCCGACAAAGTTATACAAAAAAAATAGCCCCCGAAGGAGCTAACGTTTATCGCGAAATCCGTTCCCAAGCGACGGATTATTTAAAATACCTGCCATGACTAAAATGCTTAAAAACGCATTCCATAATTGCTCGTATTTCCCTAAATCTAAATCAATGCCAAACGTCTGTAATAAAAGCGGGATAAATGAACCGATCGCTAACCATAGCCCGTAATTTTTAAAACGCTCCATCTTTTTCCTCTCCCCGCTATTGTTTTAATTTCTTTCCGCATCCGCAACCGCCTGTTTTTTTCACAGGAGCAGGTGACGATGTGTATACTTTCGTTGTTTGTGTTCCACCGAGGACAATCGGTTTTTTCTTTTCCATAGCAAACCCTCCACACATGTAAGATACAATAGCATATGAAAAAGATGGAGCGAACGACTATGCGTTTTCCCTATTTCTTTTTTTGCGCAAATGAAAATGGCGTCGAAAGTGGCGGTTGCATCCCTTGTTTTAACGCTTGTTGGCGTTTGACGGTATGCATAAACCATGAATCCGTCCCTTGCCCGAATAGCTGTTTCGTTAATTGTTCTAGCTGTTTTTTTAGTTCCTCGTTTTCTTTTCTTAATCGTTTAATTTCTTCATAACGTTGTTCGCTTAACGCCGCCAATTCTTTTAACAACACGTTTTCTGCCCGCAATACGTCTATTTCTTGCATATCCCTCCTCCTTTCTACTACATAACAATTCGAAAACGTCGCGATTTATGACAAAAAAATTCCGCACATATCCCTGCACACTTACCTACCTTTCTCATACTATACAGTAGTCCCGATACATGCGACGGGAAAAACTGAAATAGGAGGAACGAGGCATGACGCATCATAAAGAGCGTAAAGAAAAAGTGTGTATTAAAACACGCAAAGTGTATGACTGGGTTACTCGTCAAGTCGATGTGCCGTTGCGTAGTTTTTCAAATGGGGATTTGGAAACGATCTTTCCTGAAAGCAAATGTCCACGCCAAGGGCAAACGGTTTGTGACTTTTTCGCGTCTAACGGCTTAAGCGCTGGCGACTTCTCGATTCGCTGCTTTTTAACAGACGATGAAGGAAACCGCATTGATCAAACGGTTGACAACAACGCGCTCATTTGCCAAGAAATTTTACAGCCAAACGGCCGTCAACCAGTGCACGTCACACTTCCATCCGGAGATACAGTCACATTGCAAAAAGTAAAAGCACTTGTGAAAGGTCACGTCGTCGTGCAAGTCGTTAATGCGAACGGCCACGTCGTTTGCGAGTCAAACCCAATTCCGTTTGCGACAGCACAAACATTTATTTTATGCGCACCAGAAGGAACGACGCTCGACTGCCACATTTCGTTTTTCGAATGTGACGCAAGCTTAATTTGCACTGACAACTTCTCACAGCTTGATGTATCGATTACATTATGCTTAGAAGTGCAAATGGAAGCAGACGTAAAAATCGAAGTCGAAGCACGCTTCTGCCAACCGCGCGAAGAAATTTTAGAAGCAACACTTTGCCCAACAGACAAATTCCCACCGCAATGCCCAGAAGTATTCCCAGCACATTAATGAATGAAAGGCTGTTGTCGTTCAGCAGCCTTTTTTTTATTGATGTTTCCTTTCATGGCTACATATATATGAAATAAAGAAAGGAGGTACATGATGAACAGCCAGCATATTCAACTCCAACAAAAAATTATTCATTACCGCTCGGAAGTGGCAAAATATAAACAGCTATTACAGCTTGTCGAAACAGAGTTAAAGCGCGAGCAATTACGCAATCAATATGTGCAAAAAAAACTGGAGCAACTCGACGAATATGAACAAACGATTGAACAGTTAAAACAACAACTTCTTTTTTACGAAGTGGCGCTTGAGGAAGAAAAACGGCGGAAAAAAGAAATCAAACAAGACGTCGTGCGCGCCTATGCTTATTTCACGTACGCTGTCATGATGCCAGAACAAAAAGAGGAAGATGCGACAATTATCGGTGATTTCGTCATCGAAAATAGCGGCAATACACCGCTTAACGATCCGATTATTTGCCTTCGTCTTCGCCCTCCCGATCACGCGCAACTAAGCGGAAAATTTTCATTCCGCCAAACGCAAGAAGAAGGCGGCTGGACGTTCGCGGTCGAACATTGGCGTGAAAAAATGAAAGAAGGAGAATATTGGTTAAAGCCCATCGCCGAAACAACCCTTTTACCGAACGAACAACTGCGCTTTCCGTCATTTGAATTGCGCATCATCCAAACCGTTGTCGTGGAAGCATTCGTCTATTTTCGCCAACTGAAACAAGGGGTATCATCTTCTAATTATATTGTTGTAAATAAATAAGCAGGCGTTCGCCCGCTTTTTTATTCGCTCCATTTTTGGACAACTGTTTCCATGAGCGCCGCTCCCCCTGCAATCGCTAATACCGATACGAGCGGCATAAAGATGCTTGGCGCATAAACCGTTCCGACATACAACCCAGCTGCGCACCATATCCCTGTACACCAATGGCAACTGAATAACTCCCCGATCCATTTTCTTATTCCTGTCCCTTTGATCACAATATACGTTTCCCCATCTTGTTCAAACTCGTCATGAAACGGCGCCCGCAAAAACGACGTAATCCGATCATATACAATTAACCGCGTCAAACGAAACGATGCAACACATAAAAGAAAAAAGTGAAAGACGTCCATCTTCTCTCCTCCTCCCCTTCACTTTATGCCTCATGTCGCAAAAAATGTACCCCTTTTTGTTGTTTCACATATAATGCAATGAGTGATCTAACGAAAAAGGATGTGAAACGATGTATAACATTTTTTTCAGCAAACATTTTTTAGCTAAACATCGTCATATGCAACAGTTGTGTGACGCGCTAGCTAATGTAAGCGAAGGAACAGAACTACATGTGCACACAAACAAAGAGACGTACTACAATGCTCACTTCGTCCAACTAGACGCCGCCACAAAAACATTGACCATCATCGTCGACCCATTTTACGAAAACGGTGGAAAACGCATGACGATCCACTGCCGTGACGTCGTTGCCGTGGAGTTGCCGACACAATCGCTCGTCGCCGCAACACAAGAACAAACGACGACAATCGGAATGACGAAAACAGACGACGAAGACGAATAAAGGAAGTGAAAAGATGAACGTTTGTATCATTGGTGCTGGCTATGTCGGATTAACGACGGCAGCTGTTCTCGCAAAACTTGGGCATACCGTTCATTGCGTAGATGAAAATGAACAAAAAATTGCCGCCTTAAAACGCGGAGACGTTCCCATTTATGAGCCGGGCTTAGCCGAGTTATTTACCGACCATCAAAGTCGGCTTTTTTTTCATCATAAACAAATACATGTAGAAGCAGATGTTATTTTTATTTGCGTCGGCACTCCCGCTAATTCGAAAGGAAAGCCAGACGTTTCATACGTCAACCGTGCCATCGCCGATCTCACCCCACACATAAACGAAAAACAAACACTTGTTATAAAAAGCACCGTCCCAATCGGAACGAACGAACGCATATACAACCATTTCAAAAACGAAGGAAAACATATCCACGTCGTATCAAACCCCGAGTTTTTACGCGAAGGGTCCGCCATTTTTGATTCCCTTTATCCGGATCGCATCGTCATCGGTTTACATCACGATGATGATCGCTCACTTTCCGTTATGCAAGCGTTATATGCGGGCATTCACGCGCCATATGTCGTGACGAGTTTAAGCGGCGCCGAAATGATTAAATATGCTGCTAACGCCTTCTTAGCAACAAAAATTTCATTTATAAACGAAATGGCCCGCCTTTGTGAAGCGTACGGCGTCGACGTTGTCGATGTCGCAAAAGGAATCGGACTTGACGGAAGAATCGGCCCGCACTTTTTACAAGCTGGCATCGGGTACGGTGGCTCTTGTTTTCCGAAAGACGTCGCCGCCCTACAACAAATGGCATATGAACAAAACGTGCGTCCGTACATGTTAGAAGCGACAAAAACGATTAACGATACCCAGCTCAACTGGTACGTACAAAAAATAAAGCGTACGCTCGGACATATGTCTAAAAAGCGGATTGCGGTGCTCGGCATTGCCTTTAAGCCAAATACAGATGACATTCGCGAATCGCCTGCCGTTTCACTCATTAAAAAACTGCATGCGCATGGGGCGAATGTCATCGCTCATGACCCGAAAGCTGTGCTACACAATGTCAATGTAAAGCAAGCAAATACGCTAGAAGAAGCGATCGCACAAGCAGATGCGCTCGTCGTGGCGACCGATTGGGATGAGTATAAACAATTAAACTGGGCATATGTGAAACAAATGATGAACGGAAACGTCATCATCGATGGACGAAATAGCTTGCCTCGTGAGGCGATCATGAACGCAGGACTAAACTATATAGGGGTGGGACGCGGATGAACATACTCGTCACAGGAGCAGCTGGATTTATCGGTTCGCACGTATGTGAAGCATTGTTGCCACATCATCACGTCATTGGCATCGATTGTTTGATCGGTCCGACGCCAAAAGCGATGAAACAAAAAACAGTAGAAACGTTAAACACGTATGACCATTTCACATGGATCGAAGGGGATTTGCTGTCGTTGCCGCTTGACGAGATCGTCCAACAAGTGGATGTCATTTATCATTTTGCCGGCATGCCGGGCGTGCGCACAAGCTGGGGCACATCGTTTGATTTATATACGACAAACAACATATTAGCGACGCAACGGTTGCTTGAAGCATGTAAACAACATCGGCCAAAACAGTTCATTTATACGTCAACGTCATCTGTATACGGTGAAACGAACGGGCGCGTGCATGAAAACACACCTCCTGCCCCTCTGTCACCATACGGCATGACGAAGCTTGCGGGAGAACATTTATGCCGCATATACGAATCCGCATTTCATGTACCGATCACCATTTTGCGCTATTTTACCGTGTACGGTCCACGGCAACGGCCCGATATGGCGTTTCATCGTTTTATTCGGCAAATGTTGTTTGACGAGCCGATCACGATTTTCGGAGACGGCACACAAACGCGCGACTTTACGTACATTTCCGATTGCGTCAACGGCACGCTCGCTGTTCTCGGCAATGAAAAAGCGATTGGCGAAACGTTCAACATCGGCGGAAAAGAGCGCGCATCCGTCAACGACGTCATCGCGATGCTTGAAACGTTGATCGGAAAACAAGCAAAAAAACAATATGTGAATCAAGCGATCGGCGAGCCGAAACATACATGGGCGGACATTTCGAAAGCAGAAAACATGCTTGCCTACGCCCCGAACGTGTCGTTACAAGAAGGATTGCGTCGTGAAGTCGAATATATTCGTTCGCTTTATGGGAGGTCGTAATGCGCATCGCATGGATTTGTACTGAAAAATTGCCGTCTCCAGCAATAAAAGGGGGAGCCATTCAACTCATGATTGATGGCATCGCCCCGTTTTTTGCCGAAACTCATTCGCTCACCATTTTTTCCATTACCGACCCATCGCTTCCGATGTACGAAATACGCGATGGCATTGAATACGTACGTGTACCAAAAGAACGATACGAACAACATATTGCAAATGAATTAAAAAAACGAACATTTCATGTCATTCACGTCTTTAACCGTCCCGCAAACGTGCTGTTTTACAAACAAGCCGCGCCAAACAGCCGCTTCGTCACCAGTTTGCATAACGATATGTTTTCACCGATGAAAATGACGCCAGACGTTGCAAAACAAGTCATCGCGGAAGTGGACGCCATCACAACCGTCAGTGAATATATGAAGCGCACCGTCACAACACGATACGATGTCCCGAACGATCGTATTCAAGTCGTCTACTCCGGTGTCGATGCAACGCGCTACATGCCGCCATGGACAGACGAAGGAAAACAACTGCGCACCAATATGCGCCAACGGTTTTTTGTTGAAAAAGACGACGTTATTTTATTTATCGGGCGGTTAAGCAAAACAAAAGGGGTACACGTGTTAATTGAAAGCATGAATCACGTATTAGCTGAACATCGAAACGCAAAGCTCGTCATCGTCGGTGGGAAATGGTTTAGCGACAATCGGGCAAACGATTACGTACGCTTTCTTCATCAATTGGCGAAACCTTACAACGACCGCATTCAATTTACAAACTACATCCCGTCTGAACATATTCCACACATATTCACGATGGGCGATGTGTTCGTTTGCAGTTCGCAATGGCACGAGCCGCTCGCCCGCGTGCATTACGAAGCGATGGCGGCAGGCATGCCAATCATTACGACAAACCGCGGCGGAAATGGCGAAGTGATCGAACATAACAAAAACGGGCTTGTCATTGACGACTATGCGTCACCAAAAGCATTCGCCCATGCGATCAGCGAATTGCTAGGGAATAAAGAAAAAGCGCTCGCACTTGCTTACGAAGGACGAAAACGAGCGGAAACGATGTTTTCCTTCGCAAACACAGCCGAGCAGCTGGAACGTGTGTATATTAAGATTTGCCAATAAGCGATACCGATACGATATGTTCGAGCGGGATCGTGATCGTTTTTTCTTCATCGCTTACGATAAAGACGACTTTTTTCTTATCGCACGTTTGAACAATGCCTTCATACGTGCGATTTTTCGTTTTCAATTCACACGTCACCGGTCGAAGTTCATTCGGAAGCGTCGCTAAAAATTCAATGCGCTCAGCCGTATTCATATCACGAAAATTCGCAAATGACGGCGGCGGATACGACGGCTTTTCTTTTCTCGTTCGAAACGTCTGTTGCATATAACACGTTTTCGGTCCTAAATTCGGCTGAACAATATACAACAACGGCGCATTTTCCACACGTTTTTTCATTCCCACACCCCTCCTTTTTACGAAGGTATTGTCAAAAGTTTTAAAGACATACCCTAAGTTTTTATTGATTTTATGCGGTTTTCGACAAAAAAAGCTTGCCACCCCTGCTGTTTT